>JBAWXO010000130.1:0-5921 GCA_037144035.1 Kiritimatiellales bacterium | reverse complement strand
TTTTTCTGTTTTTTGAGGGCAGCGAATTTTTGGTCAACACGTGTCTTTTTCATTTTCCTTCCAGAAACTTACGGATCAGCTGTGCGCGTTTAATGTCGCGTTCTTCCGGACTCAGCGCCACGCCCGCTTCTTTCTGCAGGTGAGCCGGATGAATCCGGATAAATAGCTGGTCGATTTCGCGGCGCACCATATTCGGCCGCAGTCCGAGGTCAGCGCCCAGCCGCAGGGCGGAGAGCAGGTCAAATGCCTCGCCGGTGGTCATGAGCGCAGCGTTGGCCAGAATGCCGTAGGCGCGGCCGACGTGGTCGTGTACGCGGATTTCCTGTTTGCTCATCAGCCGCAGGCGGGCGTTTTTTTCGTGCTCGATGACTTCGAGAACAATCTGTTCGAGGTGAGCGATAATCTCCGACTCCGGCTTACCCAGCGTGATCTGGTTTGAAATCTGGAACATGTGGCCCGATGCCTCGGAGCCTTCGCCCCACAGTCCGCGCACAGCGAGGCCGATTTTGGAGACCGCGTTGATGACCGGCTTGATTTCTTCAGTCAGAACCAGTCCGGGCAGATGAAGCATCACGCTGGCGCGCAGACCGGTGCCGACGTTGGAGGGACATGCGGTCAGATAGCCGAGTTTACTGGAAAATGCATAGGAAAGATTTTTTTCAAGCGCGTTGTCCAGATCGTCCGCAACGTCCCATGCCTTCTGAAGATTCAACCCCGGCTGTAACGACTGAAGCCGGATATGATCCTCCTCATTCACCATCACGGCGCGGCATTCGTCTTCGTTGACAAATACGCCGCTACCCGTCTGGCGCTCGGCCAGTTCACGGCTGATCAGGTGGCGCTCAAAAAGCAGTTCGCGGTCGAGCGCGCTCAGATCGTCCATCCGCCAGCGTAAAAAGCTTTTGCTGTCCGCCACACTATCGAACGCCAGCAGCACTTCGCTCCAGACCCGGTTACGCACTTCTTTGGAAGCCCAGCCGGGGAAAGTGGTTTCGCGCAGATTACGCGCAAGGCGGATGCGACTGCTGATCACCGGCCCCTCTTCCGGTCCGGCTTCGAGCCAGCCGCCGTGGCGCTTTAAAAATCCGTCGAGGGTCATTGTTTTGCCCCTTCGTCTTTCACGTTTTCTTCGCGGCATTTTTTGATCTGGTCGCGCAGTTTAGCGGCTTTTTCAAAATCCTCGCGGGCAATCGCGGATTCAAGATCCTGCTGAAGACGGGCGACTTTTGATTTCATCCGTGTCTGCACCCCTTCGCGGGCCGGAATTTTTCCAAGATGCTGTCCGCTGTGGTGCATCGCTTTGATCGCCATGGTCAGTTCCGCCATAAACGTTTTATAGCAGTCCGGACAGCCGAGTCGGCCGGTCTTACGGAATTCTTCGCGCGCCATGCCGCAGAGGGGACAGGCAAGGCTCAGTTCAGTGGCAAAGCTCTTCTGCGGCCCGCTCAGACCCATCAGGATATCTGTGATGGAGATCGGGCTGTTGATATCGATGCCCTGCGCGACGGCGTGTTCCTCGCAGAGATGAACCTCCTTCATCTCGCCATTGACTACCTGCGTCAGGTGCACGACCGCTTCTTTATCGCAGAGATCACACTTCATGAATTTTTCCCTACGCAATCTTGACGCCGTCGGCGCCGGCGAGTTTCCGGTAGGCCTGACCGAGTTTTTTCGTGACGGGGCCGGGCTTGCCGGTGCCGATCGGACGTTTGTCGAGGTCGACCACTGCGATAACTTCCGCCGCCGTGCCGGTCAGGAAGACCTCATCGGCCGTCCAGAGTTCGTAACGGGTCATGACGGTTTCAGAAACATCCATACCCATTTCGCAGGCAACCTGCATAACCTTGTCGCGCGTGATGCCTTCCAGTCCGCCGCACCAGGTGGGCGGCGTCATCAGTTTGTTCCCTTTGACGGCGAACACATTGTCACCGGAGGCTTCCGCGATAAAGCCCTGCGAGTTGAGCATGAGGCACTCCATCACACCGGAGTTGATCGCTTCGATCTTGGCCATGATGTTGTTGAGATAATTCAGACTCTTGACGCGCGGGTTGACCGCCTCGGCCATATTCCGGATGGTGCCGGCCGTGATGATCTTCATCCCCTTTTCATAAAGCTCTGCCGGATAAAGCTGAATGTCCGCCGCGATGATGATGACCTGCGCCTTTTTACACTGATAAGGGTTAAGACCCAGATTACCGACACCGCGGGTGACAACATGCCGCAGATAACCGTTTTTCAGGTTGTTGGCTTTACAGGTTTCGACTGTCGCTTTAATCAGTTCCTCTTGGGTCATACCCACGTCGATCACGATCACCTTGGCGGAATCGAGCAGACGCTGCATGTGCTCCTCCAGAAAGGCGATGTTGCCGTCATAAACGCGGGTGCCTTCGAAAACGCCGTCACCGTAGAGCAGGCCGTGGTCAAAGACTGAAACCACCGCGTCCTTTTCATCAACCAGTTTGCCGTTTAAATAAATTTTCATAGTCGCCTCTACTCTTCCAGTTTTCCATCCTTCAAAATCAGTTCACGCTGACAGCGACGCGCCACCGCTTCATTGTGCGTCACAATGATCAGCGTGCGGTTCGCAGATTGCGCTAAATCAAAGAGGTTGTTCAATATATTTTCACCGGTATGCGAATCCAGATTGCCGGTCGGCTCGTCGGCCAGAATCAGATCGGGATCGTTCATCAGCGCCCGCGCAATCGCCACGCGCTGCTGCTCGCCGCCGGAAAGCTCCATGGGACGGTGATCCATCCGGCCGGACAGTCCGACTTTTTCGAGAAGCTCTTCCGCGCGCGCCTTCACATCGCGCCCGGTTCCGGCGGCCATTGACGGCAGAATCACATTCTGGCGAACATCCAGTTCGGGAAGCAGGTGGTAGCTTTGGAAAATAAAGCCGCAGCGCTTCGCGCGAAACGCCGCCCGTTTAGCCGGCTTCATTTTGACGAGACTGGTTTCTTCAAAAAAAACATCGCCCGCATCCGGACGGTCGAGTCCGCCGAGAATATGCATCAGCGTGCTCTTGCCCGCGCCGCTGGCGCCCATAATGGAAAGCGTTTCGCCGCGCTGGATCGTCAGCGACACGCCGTGCAGCACCTCCACCGTGCGCCTGCCGATGTGATAGGTCTTATGAACCTCTTCGGCTCTCAAAATCATTTTACTCATTGCGTAAAGCCTCCACCGGTTCGAGACGCGCGGCACAGCACCTAAACCAGCTCCAGGTGGTTTTTCTTTAACCAGCCGACAACCTCTGGTTCAAGCTCCTTGACGAACTCAACCAACTCCTGCGCCTCTTGATACGAAACCGTGCCGGCGCGATCATATTCGGCTGTATTGCGCTTAGCGCGACAGGTATCGAGATAGCCGACATCCTCTTTTCGGTCGGACAGAATGACGCCCATCGCCTGGATCGTCCGGTGATGATTCAGGTTCTTTTCCGCCTGAAACCCTTCTGCGCGCAACAGCACTGCGCACAGTTTGAGCGCCGCGTTATATGCAATTCCAAACCGCCAATCGGACGAAAGATTCTCTGCTGAAGAATCAGAAATATCGCGCCGGGCAATTTCAAGCAGAGCAGAGATCTCTTGCGCAGTCGATTGATGCGGCTTAAGCCAACCGTTTTTATGCCATTGCGCCAAACTCATCTTCGCCTCCGATTAAAAAGAGTTTTGCTGACCGCGCCACGTTTGTGAGAAAGGCATCACCATCTTTCAAACGGGTAGAAAAGGTTTCCCTCGTCATGGTGTGGGGATTGAGCTCACGATCCAGTTGTTGGCAGACCGGGGCAATCAGTGCACTAATTTTCCGCAGTCCGACATTGCCGACGATCATTATGTCAACATCGCTGTGCGCCTGTTCTGCCGAGCGGGCCACTGAACCAAAAATAAAAGCGGAGGATATTTCATCTGCAACCGGATCGAGCGCTTCACGAAGTAAAGGCACAATACCTGACGTTTTAACCGTAAGATTTTGAATTTCTGAAAACAGAGGATGCCGGGTATTCGCTTGAAAATAAACCCGGTTTCCATCTTTACGACGGGTGACCAAATCAAGTTCCACAAGCCTCTTCAATTCCTGCTGCACGGTGGCCAGCGTGACTCCCGCTTGGCGCGAAATCTCCCGCGCATGAAGTTCCTTTGCACCCAATCCAAATAGCGCCGAAAAAATTCCGGCTCTAGTTCGGGACGATAAAATGTCGGATAGCAAACTCATAATGACCGTTTTTACCAGTCAATCGACCGTTTTTACCAGTCGATTTTTACTAAAAATCATTCATTCCTCAGCGCTTCGACCGGTTCGAGACGCGCGGCGCGCCAGGCGGGAACAAGGCCGGCGAGCGTGCAGATGACTAAAACGGTGGCGCAGACGGTGACGACATCGCTGGTCGTGGTGTGCGACGGAATCTGACTGAGTTGGTAGAGCTCTTTCGGGAGAAGATCGATCCGGAACTGCGCGGAAATGAAATTGAGCAGTTCGTTGCGGTATTTCAGCGCCAGCAGGCCGAGGCCTAACCCCATTCCGGTACCGATCACGCCCTGCACCATGCCGATCCAGAGAAATATAGCGACAATGCGACGGTTCGAAAATCCAATCGCTTTCAAAAGACCGATCTCATGCGTTTTTTGAACCGTGAGCGTAATCAGCGTGTTGGTGATGCCGAACGCCGCGACAATGGTGATGAAGATCAGCAGAAAAAACATCATGTTCTTCTCGGTCTGAAGCGCAGTGAACAGCTGACGGTTCAGGTCGATCCATGTACGCGCTTCGAAAAACCGGCCGAGCGCTTTATCAATATCGCGGGCAACGTACGGCGCCGACATCGGATCAGAGGTCATCACCTGAATGCTGTGAACGCCCTGCTCCACATTATAAATGGAGCGCGCCGTCTGGAGCGATGTCAGCACATAGCCGGCATCAATTTCATACATGCCCACTTCGAAAATCCCGCTGACGGTCAGTTCTTCGGGCAGCCGCAGTTCATCCCGCGAAACAAAGTTTTGAGGCGAATAGATCAGCAGTTTACTGCCCATCCGCAATCCCATGCGCAGAGCGAGGTCACGTCCAACGACGACCTGGCCGTAGCCGACTGAAAACTGTCCTTCGACCATGTGCTTTGGAACCTGACTGACGGTTTTCTCCAGCTCAGGATCAATCCCGCGCAACTGAGCCGGTTGCGCGTTGTCGCCGACTTGAACGAAAACCAGCCCCTCCAGCGCGGGAGCCGCCCCAGTAACACCGTTCACTTTTTTCAGGGCGGTCAGGACTTTTTCGGGCTGGCGCACGACGCCGCCGGATTCGCTCACTTTGACATGCGCGTTAAAACTGAGAATCCGTTCTCGCCACGTTTCATCAAAACCGGTCATCACCGAAAGCACAACGATGAGCACGGCGACGCCCAAAGTGACGCCGAGAAGCGAAAGCAGTGTGACGACCGAGAGAAACGACCGTTTGGGCTTCAGATACTTAAACGCCAGAAAGAGTGAAAAGGACTGTTTCATGAATGAGCGGCATCATACGCAGACGCGCGCTGAAAGCAAAGTTTCCAATGTTTGGAAAAATTCTGCCATTTTTTCCAACCATTGGAAAAACAAGCCGCACGTTCAAACCATTGGAAATGCGGCTTAAGAGATGGTGCACCCAGCAAGAGTCGAACCTGTCTTTGCCCCCTGCCCTTGCTGGAGAACGTGATTCATATGGTATTAATTTAAATAGTATTAATTTCATTTTACAGAAGCAACGAAGGATAACGAAGGTTATTCAAAAACTCTGGGAAATAAAGGCTTTCCCTGCATCCGGTTCTTCCTTGGGGTTCCTTCGTTGCTTGTTGAAAATATTATTCAGATTAATTCCGTATCAGCACCCCAAATACACGCCGACCGTCAACCTGAGCCTGAGCGGCGAGTTTCTTCGGCAGATCTCCC
>JBAWXO010000129.1:0-5929 GCA_037144035.1 Kiritimatiellales bacterium | reverse complement strand
TGGTCATGCGACACAAAGATAAGCGTGTGGGGGAAAAGCGAAAGGCCGTAGTTCAGCTCTTCGATGGATTCCAGATCAAGGTGGTTGGTCGGCTCATCCAGCGCCAACACGTTACCGCCTTCCAACAGCATTTTTGAAATGATCAGCCGGGCCTTTTCGCCTCCGCTAAGCACGCCGGTTTTTTTCAGGACATCCTGACCCTTGAACAGCATTTTACCCATAAACGAACGCAGTTCGACTTCAGCGGTTCCGGCGTCAGAAAAACGACCCAGCCATTCCAGTGCGGGGGTTTCAGCATTCAGAAGGGATGAGGCGTCCTGCGGGAACAGGCTGATCTGAACGGTTTCGCCAAACAGAACTTGTCCGGTATCGCTCTCCAGCTGTTTGCAAAGAATGTTGAGCAGTGTCGTTTTGCCGATCCCGTTTTTACCCACAATGGCTACGCGCTCTTCCGGCCCGATCGTGCAGGAAAAGTTGCTGAAAATCGGTTGGTCGTACGACTTGGCAACCGACACGGCCTCGATCACTTTGTCGCCCAGCCGTTTTTTCGGTTTAAAGCTGATAAAGGGCGACACCCGGCTGCTGGCTTTGATTTTTTTAATCTCCAGTTTATCGAGCGTCTTCTTGCGCGAGGTGGCCTGTTTGGCTTTGGAGGCATTGGAACTGAACCGGGCGATAAACGCTTTCAAATCATTCGCCTGCCGCTCGACCTTCTGGTTCTGTTTTTCCTGCAGCTCGCGCGCTTCCAGGCTGGCGATGGTGAAGTCGTCATAATTTCCTGTGAACAGACGAATCTCATGGAAATCCAAATCGGCGATGTGCGTGCAAACCTGATTCAGGAAGAAGCGGTCGTGCGAAATTGTGATGAGCATTCCATCATAATCCTGGAGCAGCTCAACCAGCCACTCAATCGACTCCATGTCCAGATGGTTGGTCGGCTCGTCGAGCAGCAGAAGATCCGGCTTACCGAAAAGTACCTGGGCCAGCAGAACGCGCAGTTTAAAGCCGCCTTGCAGAACCGTCATGGGTTGTCCAAACAGATCCTCGGTAAATCCCAGTCCGACCAGCAGCGTGGCAGCCTCTGATTCCATCGTGTAGCCGCCCGCTTCGCCAAAGTCGTGCTCGATATGGCTGCAGCGATCGTGCTCTTCGTCGGTCAGGTCATCTTTTGAGTAGAGAAGTTCGCGCTCGCAATGCAGTGCCCACAGCTTGGGATTTCCCATGCAAACGGTGTCGAGAATCGTGTACTCATCGAACGCGGAGTGATCCTGACGGAGATAGCCGAGCGTACAGCCGGGGCCGATCGTGACCGTTCCCTCGCTCGGCTCCAGCTGGCCGGTCAGAATCTTCATGAACGTCGATTTGCCGGAACCGTTGGCGCCGATGAGACCGTAGCGGTTGCCGGGGACGAACTTCACCGAAACGTCTTCGAACAGCGCTGTCTTGCTGAAGCGCATCGTGATTTTTGAGGTTGTAATCATGGCCGTCCAATTCCGCGTGAAGCTAAAAAATTAAAAATGAGCGCCGTGTATAGCAGGATATCCCGGAAGAACCGACTGCTAACTGCCCCGAATTTTCAAAGGAAGTTGCCGCCGCAGGGGTGACATCTTCTGCCGTCTGTTGTACGATGTCGCCCTTTGTGATCAAACCGTGTATGCGAAGTTGCATGCAACAGGTTGGAATTTTAAATAGAAGGGACTCAAAACATGTTTGCAGTACTGATTTCAGTGATTGTTTCTGCCGCGGCGGTGATCGCCTGTATCGTTTATCATGTCGGTTTGGGAGGGGAGATTTTCTGGGGACTTGCCGGACTCCTTATCCCACAGTTTTTAATCGGGTTTATTGTCCGGAAAAAAGTTACGGCGGTTCAGAACGGGCTTCAAGAGATGCTCACGAACAGCCAGAAACAGATGAACCGGAAAATCCAGATGTTTCAAACGAAGCCCGGCGGGAATATCAAACAGATCCAGCGCCAGTTGGAAGGTGACCAGAAGGCGGTTGTTACGGAAGCGCTCGCATTCACCAAGCGCTTTGAGCCCTTCAAAAAGTGGACCCTGATGATGGGCCGGCAGATTGCCACCATGCGCCTGCAGTTTTTCTATCAGCTGAAAAAATTTGAAGAGGTCGATCAGATTCTGGCGACCGCTGGGTTGTTCACGGGCCCGATGATGATGGAGCCCATGGTGATTGCCATGAAAATAGCGCGTCAGTATAAAAACGGTGATGTGGCGGGTGCAGAAAAAACCTTCAAGCGTCGTGTGAAATGGATGCGCGGCAATCGCGGCACCCTGCTTTACGGGCTGATGTCCTGGATTTATATGCAGCAGGGCGAGTCTGAAAAAGCGCGCATGCTTTTGGTCAAAGCGAAAGATATCACCTCCGATGCAACCCTCGCCAGCAACTGGGAACTGCTAGCTAACAACAAAGACGCGGCCTTCTCGAACGCCGGGCTCGGCGAAGAATGGTACGGACTCTATCTGGAAGCTCCGCCGCTTCCCAAACAGCAACGGATGCGCGGCAACGCGCACGGCGGTCGCCGGTTTTAGCGGCTGATTCCCCAAGAAAACCCCGTTCATTCGAGCGGGGTTTTCTTTTTCTAACCATTGGAAGAATTCGAAATGTCGCAGAATTTCAAGTTGAACAGTTTGGTTTTATATAAGACCGCTCCGGCGATGATCGACCAGCTCGGCGATAAAATCTCGATCCATCTGGCCAATGGGGAAACGGTCAAGGTTCGGGAAAAAGATATCCAGCTCCTTCATCCGGGTCCGCTGAAGAGTCTCGCGGATCTAACCCAGCCGCCGACCGGGGATGCGGAAGTCGCCTGGGAATTACTGCAGGGCGAAACGGTTACTCTGACCGAGCTGGCCGACTGGATTTACGGCGAGGCGTCGCCGGTCACTGTCTGGCACGCCTGGCTGGTGCTTCAGGAGCAAGTCTACTTCACCGGTTCCATCGAGCAAATCACCGCCAGAACGGAAGCGGCGGTTGACGCGATTCTCGCGAAGCAGCGCGAAAAAGAGCAGCAGGCCACCAGCTGGCAGGACTATCTACAACGGGTTCGGGAGAATACGATTCTGCCGGAGGATATCGGCCACCTGAAAGACGTCGAACGCATGGCCTATGGCAAAGCTTCAACGAACCGCACCCTGAAAGAGCTCGGCATCGAGCTCCTGCCGGAGAAGGCGCATAAGCTGCTTCTTCAACTTGGACTGTGGAATGACGCGGTGAACCCGTACCCGCAGCGGTTTGACTGTGCGATCACCCAGCCCGAGCTGGACGTTCCCGCGCTACCGGATGAACCGCGCGAAGATCTGACGGCGCTGGAAACTTTTGCCATCGATGATGACAATTGCAGTGACCCAGACGATGCCATCAGCCTCGACGGGGATTTCCTCTGGATTCATGTCGCCGATGCCGCCGCGCTGATCAAAGCCGACTCGCCGCTCGACCTGGAAGCCCGGGCCCGCGGCGCCAATCTCTATTTGCCGGAAATTGTCATCAACATGCTTCCGCCAGCCGTCACAGAGGCGCTGGGGCTTGGACTAAAAGAAATTTCCCCGGCACTCTCGTTTAAAATCGGCTTTGACGAAGAGGGCGTCGCAACCTGTCTGAAGATCGTTACGAGCTGGGTCAAAGTTCAGCGGCTCAGTTATTCGGTCGCGGATCAACGGATGGATCAATCCCCGTTCAAAGAAATGAGTGTCATCACCGAGCAATTCCGGAAACGCCGGGTTGCCCACGGTGCGGCCGAAATCACTCTGCCGGAAGTGAAAATCAAAACCACCGTGAACGGGGCTCTGTACAATTTGTCCGCCCGCCACGAACTAGACATTAAAAAACCGGATGAATACACCATCGCGATCAGCGACTTGCCGCGCTTAAAAAGCCGGGACATGGTCACCGACGCCATGTTAATGGCCGGCGAGGCCATCGCTGAATTTCTGATCAAAAATGAAATCCCGGCGCCCTTCGCCTCTCAGCCGCCGCCGGACGAACCGTCGGTTCCGGAAACGATGGCGCAGATGTTTGCCTATCGCAAAAAGTTTAAACGCTCCGGGCTGCACCTCGAACCGGCATTGCACGCCGGGCTCGGACTGGAACGCTACACCCGGGCAACCAGCCCGCTGCGCCGTTATTCAGACCTGCTGGTTCATCAGCAAGTCCGCGCATTTATCCGTGGAGAAACATTGATCAGCGAAGCCGACATGCTCGCACGAATGGCCGCCGCCGACACTGGTGGTGGCAATGCGTCGATGGCCGAACGCCTGAGCAACCGGCACTGGACTCTGCTGTACATGCAACAGCATCCGGAAAACATCTATCGCGGAGTCGTCGTCGAGCGCCGTGACGATCGGGGCGTCGTGCTGATTCCGGAACTCGGCATCGACGTAAAAATCCGCCGCATCGCCGACGTTCAGCCGGATGACGAAGTGCAGCTGAAACTCCTTCAGATCAACCTCCCGGAGCTGGATCTCTCCTGCCGGATTGTATGACGCGAAGGTTTTCCAACCATTGGAAAAAATCAGGCGGATAGTTCCAGCCATTGGCAATTACAACGCCGGCGGCGTTAACGCAGAACTCAGCCGATTCTAAAAATCATTAGCCGATCCCTTTTTCGGTTAAAACTCAATGACAGGTGTTGCGTAACATTTACAGTCAAAAAGTTCGCCGGGCACGGCTCGCTCCCCTGTTTCAAGATCAGCAATCGGCGGGTTATTTATGTCGAAAATATAGCCGTCTAGTCCGTTGGGCGGATTATGGGACACACCATCCCATTTCGTTCTGTGATATTCGCGGGGAGCTCTCCCTGCACCACTATGGTTCCACTTGGCTTTTGTTATCCCGCCGCCCTTCATTCTTTCTAGGGTAAGCTGGCTGTGAATTTTGCCGTTCTGGTCGCGGGCAATCAGTTTCGCCTGTTTCTCGGTAACGCCCTTGATTTTCATTAAGTAGTCGAATACCTGTTTCTGCCCGCCCCCGCCTTTGCACAAGGATTTTACTATCTCTTCAGCTAAAAGAGGAAGCTCCTGAGGCTCAAGGGGCTGGAAGTGTTCAGCATCAACTGTGTTTATGCGCAACACATTTTTTCCAACCGTTGTTTTCGCAAATGAGAGGGTTTCCGCTTCTATCGTTGAGCCGGAAAGCACAAGCGAGTTTCCAGCGCTTTTTAATGTCGGCGCAATTGATATAGACGTCGAACCTCCTTGTTTTTCGACAATACGACACAACCTTTTCTTGAAAATATTAAAAACCTTTTTCATACAACTCTCGCTTTGCTAGCACTCTACGAAGCCGAAAGGCTCTTCACAAGGAATAACCCCGCCCGGAAGTTTGCCTGATCTCGCTTAGGTGGGAGTTTTTTCAATAGTCCACGCGTGCAGGAATAATCTTCTAAACATTGGGATCTGCCGGGATTCCCGTAGCCAACGATTTGACAAACACCCCATTGCCCTCTGTTTCTGGCCGTAGTAGGTTGTGGTTGAAAACTTATTAATTACGGAGAATTAATTATGCAAAAAGATTGGATGACCGTCAGCGGGTGGCTTTTTGGGGTCGTGATTCCTCTTGCTGTCGGCGCAAAGAAAATAATGCGTTGGATAAAGCAACGGGTGCATCGGAGCACTCAGGAATATGCGCGCGGAACAGAAGAACGAAAACAGATAATTCGAGGCACAGCTGATCGGGATTTGGCCAAAGAGCGAATTAACAGTGAATATCCGTTTGATAGATCTGAGACGCGAGACTTTCGTCCCAAACGAGGCATGTTCTGATCTGAAGCCGTGGGCAGAATCGCCACATCTTCAAAACGAAAAATCAAGAGGGCGCTTGGCGGCACTTTTAGTGCAGGCTATAAGTTCTTTATAAAAAAGGAGGGGGATGATGCAAAAAGAATACAAAGGATACAATGGGACAATCACTCTGACGG
>JBAWXO010000128.1:0-5936 GCA_037144035.1 Kiritimatiellales bacterium | reverse complement strand
TGTTGAACCGTCCGGCGAAACCCATTAGAAAGGGCGCTCATTTTTAACAGGAGAACTTTATGGCAGGCATTTTTAAGGCATACGACATTCGCGGAATATACGGCAAAGATTTGACGGAGGATATCGCCTTCAAAATCGGGCGCGCGGTCGCCACGTTCCTGAAGCCGAAAAAATTTGTGATCGGGCACGATATGCGCCCGCACTCGACTCCGCTGTTTAATGCGATGGCCAAAGGCCTCACGATGCAGGGCGTCGACGTCATCAACATCGGGCTGGTTTCCACGCCGATGTCCTACCACGCCAATGGAAAGCTCGGCGCTGACGGGTCCGCGATTATCACCGCCTCGCACAATCCCGGCGAATGGAACGGCATGAAACTCTGCCGCGAGCTGGCCATTCCGATCAGCGGCGCGACCGGTATCGCCGGCATTGAGCGCATAGTCAACGAACAGTCCTTCGATGCGCCTGCCGCCAAGCCCGGAAAGGTGACGACGTATGACATCCGTCCTGAATATTTCGCCCACATCCGGACGTTTGCAAAAATCAAGAAACCACTCAAAGTCGTCATCGACTACGCGAACGGCATGGGCATTTCTGAAGGCGGCGTTTTCACGGACAAGATGTTCGATATCACTCCGATGTACGACGTGCTCGACGGCACCTTCCCGAACCACGAAGCCAACCCGCTCGATCTCCATACGCTCCACGATATTTCGGCTAAACTCAAAAAGGGCGGCTACGACTTCGGCATCGCCTTTGACGGCGACGCTGACCGCGCCGGTTTCCTCGCCGAGAACGGCGAGGTCGTCACCATGGACATGATCACCGCGCTCGTCGCGCAGTCCATGCTCGAAAATTTTCCCGGCTCCGCCATCTTCTACGACCTGCGTAGCAGCTGGGCCGTCAAAGAAGTCATCGAAGAGGCGGGCGGCAGGCCAATGATGTCGCGCGTCGGTCACGCCTTCATCAAAGCGCAGATGCGCGAAGCCGACGCGGTTTTCGCCGGCGAACTCTCCGGACACTATTATTTCCGCGACAACTATTACACCGAAAGCTCTTCGCTCGCCGCCATTTGCGTCGCCAACCTTATCAGCAAAACCGGCAAAACGCTTTCCCAGCTCATCAAGCCGCTCAAACGCTATTGCGGTTCCGGCGAAATCAACTCCAAGGTGGCTGACGTGCAGACGGTTTTTAAAAAACTCGACGGCAAATACGGCGACGCGCGCAAATTCCAGCTCGACGGTAACTCCTACGAATACGCCGACTGGTGGTTCAACATCCGCTCGTCCAACACCGAGCCGCTCGTGCGACTCAACCTCGAAGCCAAGACGCCCGAAAAAATGGCCGCCAAGCGTGATGAAATCCTCGCGCTGATTCGCGCCTAAGAGGTTAGTGATGGGAAAAATGAGGAGCTCTGAAAACAAAGATCCTCGTACACTGTTTATCCCAAGGGATTGGGGGGAATTAAGGCGTCCAAAATACTTACTAAATATTCTCTAGATTACATGGCGGGGGGGGGCAAAAATGACCAGACTCCTTGGTCGATGTTAACTAAAAGGCTGCCTGCCGATAAGAAATCATAGGATAATTTACACCCGTCAGACTGCGGAACAGGTGTTGCGGTTTTCGATCGGCGTTTACAGCAGGGTTAGTTACATCAACTGATCCGGAACGTAGTGGTCATAACATTCGAACGGGAGACCAAGTTCTTCTGCCGGCGCTTTGAGTGCGCCGAGGTGATCCCCAAAGGCGGTCATCGGGTGGTTAGTGTGAACGTACCACTCGATTTTTCCACACAACTTCAGGTAATGTTGCGGCCAGTCGGGGCTGCAGTTGGCTGTCCGTTCTTTCCACTGTTCTTCGGTCGGTACGTCGGTGATGCCGCGACCTGCGCAAAGGTAGAGCTTGTGGTTTCGGTATCGACAACTTTATTCATGGGCCTCTCCTTTTACGCGGCTTCTGATCTGTTTCAGGGTTTTCATTAACTGAGGTTGTTCTTTTCCGAAAAAGTCATGGCACCGTTTGTAGACAGCGAAGAGTTCTCGGTAAACTTTGGCAGCTTCCGGGTTCGGTGTGAAGATGCGGGTGCAAGGTCGAGTCATCCTGCTGACAGCTTCGCTGATTGTGTCGAATCCGCCGCGCGCGCTACCTGCGGCAACGGCTCCAAAGATGGCCGAACCCAGAGCTACAGCCTGTCCGGAGGCCGCAGTTTTAAGCGGCAGTTCCAGCACATCGGCAAAAATCTGCATGACAGGATCCAGCCGGCTCAACCCGCCGCAAACGACAAGCTCACTGACAGGAACTTTGTTGTCGAGATAGGAATCGACGATAATTTTTGTTCCGAAGGCTGTGGCCTCGATCAGTGCGCGCTGAACCTCATCCGGTTTGGATTTAAGCGTCAGGCCGAGAATCGTGCCGGACAAATGCGCGTTCATTAAAACGCTACGGTTGCCGTTCATCCAATCGAGCGCAACTAGGCCGCTTTCTCCCGGAGCCAGTTGTCCGGCCTGTTCCTCGATCTCTTCAATTGAGATATTTGTAAACTGTTTGGAGAACCAGCCGTAAATATCCCCAACAGCCGCCTGGCCCGATTCATAGCCGTAGAGTCCCGGAAGGATTCCGTCTTTAACAACACCTGCGTAGCCGTTGAAGAGGTGCAGTTTATCTGCCGGAAGCATGTGACATCCGGAGGTTCCCATAATCATGCACAGCGGGCCAGCTCCGGAAACGCCCATGCCGGGGACGCCGCTGTGTGCGTCGATAATAGCGGCGGAAACCGGAGTGCTTACTTTTAGTCCGCTTTGCGCGGCGAATGATTCTGAAACAGTGCCGGCTTCTTCGCCGCCAGCGGTAATTTTCTGAACCAGTTTGCTGTTTAATCCTGCAAGCGCGGGATCAAGAGCTTTTAGAAAATCTTCGGATGGATTTCCAAGCTCTTTGCTCCAGAGGCCTTTATAGCCGGCGGCGCAGGCATTGCGGCTGAACGATCCGGTCATCTGCTGCACAATCCAGTCGCCGGCCTCAATAAATAGGTCGGCGGCAGCATAAACTTCCGGCGCTTTTTCAAGAGTTTCCCAGCATTTGGGAATCAGCCATTCGCTGGAGATTATGCCGCTGTAATATTCGAGAAATTTTTCACTGCGTTGGTGAGCGATTTCGTTGATGCGGTCGGCCTGCGGCTGGGCGGCGTGATGTTTCCAGAGTTTTACCCATGCCTGTGGATTATCTTTGAACTTAGCGAGTTCGCATAATGGCGTGCCGTCATTTTTAACCGGAAGAACCGTGCAGGCTGTAAAATCAATACCGATGCCGATGATATCAGAAGCCTTTACGGTCTTTAGGACTTCAACGATCACGGCCAGCGTTCCGTTTAGGTAATCGGCAGGGCATTGCAGGGCGAATTCCGGCGGGAGTTTTTTTCTGCTTCCGGGTAGCGTGTCGGTTATTACGCCGTGTGCGTAAGCACAAACAGCTTCGGCGGCTTCATTGCCGGTTTCGCAGTCGACAGCCAGCGCCCGGACGGATCCGGTTCCAAAGTCTAATCCAAGGGCATAGCGACTCATGATTCTCCTCGTTAAATTTGTCTTTCTATATGCTATACTCGAAAGAGTAGTGCGTAGAATGCCAGTTTACACATGCATTAAATTATTTTATTTTTGTAGTATCTTATGAAAAAAGCAACTTACGAAAAAGTTGGCATTTTTGAGCAGGTGGAATATGCCAATCCGCGGCGCTGGGAGCCATTGGAAGAGGATTTCCGGATCAATGCGATCGGGATTCATGAAATGATGCCGCCGGTGATTGTTGACCGCCCTGCAGGAACTGCAGATTGGCTTTTTATTCTGTTCCATGATCCGGCAACGGTAATTTTTCCGGATGGCACACATCAGATTGAACAAGGAACTTTAGTCTGCTGGCCTCATGGCGCGGAACATCAATATGGTCGGGAGAATGTAGAATGGGATCATACCTGGATTCATTTTGATGGGTCGTGGGTGGCGGGGAAACTAGCTGAATGCAGTATTGTATGCGGAACTTTTTTAAAACTTCTGCAGACGGCATCCATGGAAACCTGCCTGTGGCAACTTTATACGGAACTTACCAGTCATCAGCAGCCTGATCAGGTCATTCTGAAAAATATTTTTCATAATTGGCTCCGCGAATTGATACGGGACGCAAGGGAAGGGGATTCGCCTTTTATTCCGGAATCAATCTGTCAAGTGAAACAGTATCTTGACCAGCACACGCGACAGAAGATCACCCTTCAGCATTTGGCTGAAAAGGCCGGGATGTCTGTCCCGAACCTTTGTGCGCAGTTCCGCCGCTGTTATGGGGATTCTCCCATTAATTATCTGATAGGCCTTCGTCTGAAGCAGGCCCGTTATCTGCTGCTGGATCGCCGGTTAAGCGTCAGCGAAGTTGCAGAACGGATCGGCTATGAGGATATTTACCATTTTTCAAAACTGTTCAAAAAACACTTCGGTGCAAGCCCGCGGGCACTACGCCGTTTGCCTCTGTAATGTCAGCACGGAAAATCCTGTTGAAGGTGTCAGCGTAACAGCTATGATCGGCCACAAAAAGAGGAGGTCTTAATGATCAGGGCGTTTATTTTTGATATGGATGGAGTGCTATGCGACTCCGAACTATTTATCGCCGAAGCCGCCTGCCGGATGTTCGAGACGGACTACCACACCACAGTCAATTTTTCAGATTTTGAGCCCTTCATCGGAACCGGAGAAGAACGCTATCTGAACGGTGTTGCTGAAAAATATGGGCTGACACTGTCCATGCCTCGCGACAAAGAAAAAACTTATCAACTGTATGCAGAGTGCGTTAAAAACCGGCTTCAGCCGGTTCCTGGTGTCATCGATTTTATCCGCAAGGCTTCTGATTCAGGGTTATTGCTGGCGATTGCAACCAGCGCAGATGGCTTTAAGCTTAAGGTGAATCTGGATGCTATCGGACTGGAGGAGAGCCTATTCGGTGGGCTGGTTACCGGCAGCGATATACAGAACAAAAAACCGGCGCCGGACATCTTTCTGACAGCCGCAGAACGGCTGGGGATTCGACCGCAGGATTGTGTAGTTTTCGAGGATGCTGTCAACGGCGTACAGGCGGCGAAGACAGCCGGCGCTCTGTGCGTCGGGGTCACCACTTCTTTTTCCGGCGACATCCTGCAGGCCGCCGGAGCCGATAGCGTCATCAGCGATTTCCGTGGACTGCATCCGGCAGAAGCGTTTTATAAATAGGAACAAAGGAGATCATTATGCTGAAGGGGATTTCTCCGGTAATCAGTCCGGAATTACTGAAAACTCTGGCAGAGATGGGACACGGCGATGAGCTTATTTTGGCCGATGCGCATTTCCCTGGACATACATTCTGTAAAAAAGTGATTCGTTCGGACGGTATTCGTATTCCCGATTTGCTTGAAGGAATCATTCCGCTGTTCGAACTCGACAGCTATGCCGATCCGCTCATCATGATGGCTGCAGTAGAAGGTGATCAGCTCAATCCTGCGGTTGAGGAGAGTTATATGAAGGCCATCAGCAAGGCTGCGCCAAGGGCCCCGAAGGTCAAACGGATCGACCGCTTAGCCTTCTACAACCGCGCAGAAAAGGCCTTCGCCTGCGTCATGACCGGCGAGCTAGCCAAATACGGCAATATCATCCTAAAAAAAGGCGTCACGCCGATTGCCTAATTTGCGATGAAGACTTGAGCGCGACGGCGCTCTGAAGTCATCACTTGACCGGCCAGTTCTTCCTTGAAGCGGATGGACTGGCCTTCATCTTTTTTTGCGTGGCTTTTCCTTGGGACCTTGAGACTCGCGCCCAGTTTTTCCAGCCAGTAGTGAACCCCTCGGTACGACAGGCCCACGTGGTGTTGATCGGCCAACCACTTCCGAATCTCTTTGATCCGTTTCCATCGTCCGTCTTTGA
>JBAWXO010000127.1:0-5961 GCA_037144035.1 Kiritimatiellales bacterium | reverse complement strand
GGCAGAGCATTTGACGCTCACACTTTCCGGGGATTGGAAAATCCATGTGCTGGACACCTCGACGGGCGGATCGGAAACGGTGGCTGCCCGCTACGAAAACGGTACGACCTGTATGGATGCCTGTCTTGAGGCCGCCTGTCACCTGCTGCTGCGTTTGGAAAAAGGACGATGCACGCACGGCGCTTCGCTCGAGCCGCAGGCCGTGAAGGAAGTTGCCCGGCTTTCCAGTCCGGTGCCGGCAACCCTTGATGAGCCGAATGTGCTGCTTTTCGACAAGGCTGAATTTTCCATCAACGACGGACCGTGGCGTGCAGAAATGCCATTGCTCGACATGGAGAATGTTCTGCGTGGGGAGCTGGGGATGACGAAGAAAACCGGTGTCATCGCTCAGCCATGGATCGATCAGTCGCCAGTTGTGCCGCTGGCGGAGATCCGTTTCCGGGTCTCCTTCCGCAGCGAAGCAGATTGCTCCGGACTGCGTCTTGCGTATGAAAATCCGGCCGACACCCGTGTGCTGTTCGACGGGCTTGAAGTAGACGCCAAGCCGTTCGGATGGTTCACCGACAAAGCGGTCGTCACGATCAATTTGCCAGATTTCAATGCGGGGGAGCACAGGATCGAGCTTGTGCTGACCTTCACGCGCAAGACCTCTATCGAGTGGTTTTATTTGCTGGGCGATTTCGGTGTCCGGCTCGAGGGCGATCGTGGAGTGCTCACTGCGCCGGTGCGCACATTGTTCTTCGGCGACTGGACCCGGCAGGGTTTGCCCTTCTACGGCGGTAACGTGACTTATCATTGCCGTCTTTCGGAAACGACCGCCTCGTTGATTCAGGTGCCACAGTTCGCCGCCGCTGTTCTCAAGTTGAGCGCTGGCGGCACAGAACGGGTTGTTTATCACCGTAGCGCCCGCACGGAGTTGCCGCTCACTTCCGGCGGTACACTTGATATCACAGCCTTCGGACACCGGGGCAACTGCTTCGGTCCGGTACATCTTTGCGATCAGTCGGTGGAGTGGGTAGGGCCTGATGCATGGCGCAGTCGCGGACGTCAATACAGCAACGAATACCAGTTGAAGCCGCTGGGGATTTTAACCGCTCCGATTCTTTACAGCCCAACAGACGGAACATTTGATGAATCATCGATGTTTTTTAGATAAAAACGCAACGACCTATCAGAATGAAAATATATTCAAGTCAGTATAAAAGGAAAAACTGTTCGTTACCGGTACACCTGGCAGCGGCTGTGTTATTACTTGCGGACGCCTGTTTGTATGCCGCAGAAGGAATGATTCCGGTTAAAGGGACGACGGTCGGGGAAACCGGCACGATCACATTCAAACTGGAAACAGATCAAAATTATAAAAACGGGCAGGGGCAGGAGAATTACCGGCAGACATTGATCCGGCTGCCGGGCATCTCAGAAATCGGATTTTCCAGATCCGACTCGTCGGTCAATCTATCTTGGATATGGGACCGGCGAGGCGAATCCGGTGGAAAATTCAACGACATCATCGCAGATTTGACCGACCTTCCCGGCCCGGAAAAATATTTTTTGCAATACACCTGGGACAGTGCACAGGGGTTGTCTGAAGCCTATTTTAACGGCATTCCTCTGCGCATTCCGGGAGCCCTCTTGTCTCCCTGGTGGACAGGGAAAGAGTTGGCGTCTGTCGATGCCGGTACCGGGCGAATTAAAGTTCGGGCTGTGGCGGTCGAGTCCCGCTACACCCCGCCGGAAGAGGCGCTGGCCGCTGTGCCGAAAGAGTTTCGCGGGCGGCACTCCGACCTGATCGGGTTTGCGAAGCCGCCGCAACCGATAGATATTTCCACGCGGCGCGGCGCCTTGCTTTATGAATCACGTATGGATAATCCCGGCTCTGTCACCGGCTGGGTGAAAGAGGGGCCGCTTGATCTGCGCTTTGATGACGGATATATGCAGATGCGCTCGGCGGCTTTCGCCGGTAATACAGTGTTCTGGTGTCCGCAGGAGTTTCCGGAAAGCTTTGTGGCGGAATGGGAGTTTGAGCCGCTGTCACATTACGGGCTGGCCATCATTTTCTTTGCCGCGCGCGGCGAGCATGGTGAAGATATTTTCGATCCCTCTTTGCCGAAACGCGACGGCAATTTCAATCACTACATCAAAGGAGCGATCACCAGCTACCATGTCTCCTATTTCGCCAACGTTGAGGATTATCAAATGGGCCGGATCGATTCCAATCTGCGGAAAAACAACAAATTTTACCGTGTTGGCGGCGGCCCCGTGGCCATTCCTCCCGGAACTGAAGGATGGCAGCGTATGCGGCTGATCAAGGACGGTTCCCGTATCCAGCTGTTTGCCAACGGGAAAATTTCCGTAGATTGGACCGATGATGATCCGGAGCGCTACGGGCCGCCGCTTGCCGGCGGAAAGATCGGGTTGCGCCAGATGACACAAACTATCGGTGCGTACAGGAATTTCAGAGTTTTGGAATTAAAGGGAGCGAATTGATTATGAACAGCAAGGAGCGGGTGCGGTGTGCTATTGAGCGGCGGAAACCTGACCGGGTGCCGGTTAATTTTGAAGCGATGGATTATGTGAAGGATAAAATCGTCAAAGCTCACGGTTTGTCCGGTTATGAAGAGATTTATTCTATGTACGAGGTGGATATCCGCGACTGCTCGCCGGATTACATTGGTCCGGAACTGAAGAGCTGGACGGAGAACGGCCGGAAAGTTACAGAGACGGTCTACGGCTGTACGATGGTCGAGTGCGAGAGCGGCGGCGAAAAGCACAGTGTCGTGCAGACCTATCCGTTCGGCGAAGATACGACGGTTGAGGATATTCTTAACTTCAACTGGATCAATCCGGACGGGTTCGACTATGAGAGCGTGAAGCGCAAATGCGCGAAATATCCGGATAAGGCGCTGCAGTTCGGTCATGAAGGACCGTTCCAGCTCTCGACGTTTCTGATGAATATGGAAACGCTCTGTGAGAAAATGATTCTGGAGCCGGATGTTGCGCATGCGCTCTATGACCGGTTTGTTCAGTTCGAACTCGAGTATTATGAGCGCATCCTGATCGCCGGGGACGGTCAGATCGATATCCTGCGCCCGCATGACGATTACGGAACGCAGCAGGGACTGCTGTTCGGCGTGCCGATGTGGGAGGACTATTTTCTTGAAAACACCCGCAAGCTGACTTCTCTGGCGCACCGCTACGGCGCGTTTTATCAGCAGCACAGCTGCGGCGCGGTCCGGGATATCGTTCCGTCGCTGATCAAGGCCGGCGTGGATATTCTGGAGCCGCTACAGAAGGTGAAGGGGATGGAGATCGAGGGGCTCAAGCGCGATTTCGGCGATCAGATCTGCTTCCATGGCGGCATTGATACGCAGTTTGTGATGCCGCATTCCACGCCGGAACAGGTTGAAGCGGAGACGCGTCATTACATTGATGTGCTGGGCAAGGGGGGTGGTTACATCCTGATGGCCAGTCAGTGGTTTGAGTCGGATGTGCCGGTTGAAAATATTGACGCGATCTACCGGACTGATCGGAGGGTTGGGTGATGGGTGCAAACGTGGTGTCTCATTGCATTTCAACCGAAAATCCGGGGCAGGGCGTCTCGCTCGAAGGTGCATTCCGTCGTGTTTCCCTGGCGGGGCGTTCGGGCCTGCAGGCGGCTTCCATCCACAGCCGGATTGCTGTTCCGCAACATACAGTCAATCAGGACAAGGGTTCGCTGACTCTCTGGGCGCTGGCGCTGGAGGATATCTGGTGCGAGAGCAACCAACAGCACATCCGCAAGCATGATCCGGCGGCCTATAATTATGTGATCCTTTCAGATCATCCGCAGATCCGCGATTGGGAATCTGCTTCGTTCAGCCTGACGTTCTGTTCCGGCTGGTATCCCCAGTATTTTGTAAAATTCGGAACCGGGCGGGTTTATCCGGATGTGCATCGCAAGCGTCTCGGCTATGCCTCCGCCGGTCACTTCAGCTTTCCAAAGCTGAAGTGGATTCAGCTCGGGGTCTGCTGGGATCTGAAAAATAACGATTACCGGATCTTTGCCAACGGCGTGAAAATCGGCTGTGAAAACAAGTTTTTGCAGCACGGATGCGGTCCGGATCTGCCGGATGATCCGAAAAATCTGCAGACGGTCAAAGAGCCATGCGGGGACTCGCTCTATCTCGGCAATACCGCCATGGCCTTTTCCGATCTGAAGTTTTACGGCCGGGCGCTTAGCGACGCAGAGATGGCCCAGGCTTATCGTGCGGAGGTCATTCAGCCGGACGAGGAGCTGGATGCGGAACTGCGCAAGGTTTATCTGGGCGAGGGATTCCAAAAGGACACCTGGCGGCCGGGCGCGGAGTGGGAGCTGAAGCTGGACGCGCCGCTGAACCGTCCTGAAGACTTGGCGCGGTTTTATGTGCAGGGCAATACCCAGTCCGTGCGCATAACGGACGAAGGGCTGGAGGTGCATACGCGCTTCGAAAAAGAGCATCAGTCACTGGCGCAGCCCGATTTTCAGGACGAGTTGTTCAGTCAGACGCTTTCCGGCAGTGACCCGATAACTTGCGGGCCGGTATTTCGCGAGTTCGAACCCGGCGAGACGGTTCCGAAAGCCGATCCGGGATGGGCCCGGCGTAAGCCCGGGGTGGACGGCGAAAACCAGATGTATCTTTGGACCTGGCAGAGTTTCGAAGGGGATCTGGCTCTTGAGTTCGAGTTCATGCTGAAAAAGGAGTTCGGTCTAGGACTGCTCTGTTTGCAGGCTACCGGCATGCAGCGCGAGGATTTTATGCAGGATTATCCGTTGCGCAAATCAGGCTCGATGGGCATGGTGGCGTGGGAAAATATCCGGAATTATCATTGGGAGTGGTTCCGTGAAATGGGCGACACGTATAATGCCGTCAACACCCACGCCGTCTGTAAGGAGCCCTGGATGAAACCGCTGGCCTATGCCTGTCATCCCGCACGGTTGTCAAAAAACGAATGGCATAAACTGCGGTTTGTTCAGGAGGGCGGTTATTTGCGCGGCATTATTGACAGTGAGGTGATCTGGGAGGGGCACGATATTCCAAATGAGAATAACGGTCCGGTTTACACTGCTGGGCATATTGCTCTGCGGTGCATGCTGGGGACTCATCTGGTTTATCGCAATTTGAAGATTTGGAACAAGAAGCTGCCGTACGAAGCAGTGCAATGGGATGAGTGAGATGATGAGTGAATTAAAATCGGTTTTAATGGCGAATGACGTTCCGTTTTATGACGGAGATGTTGTGGAATATATCTATGGCGCGGAGCGGTTGAAAAAGATTGCAACGCTGAGCGATTTCCATCCGGTGCGCGTCACTGCGGAAAATCTGGAGGCGGAGCTGCCGAAGCTGCAAGAGGTCGAAACGATCTTTTCCTGCTGGGGGATGCTGCCGCTGACATCCGCGCAGCTAGATCAGATGCCGAATCTCAAGGTGCTGTTTTACGCCGGCGGATCGGTCAACGGATTCGCCAAGCCATTTCTCGAGCGAGGCATCACGGTATGCAATGCGGTGGAAGCCAACGCGATTCCTGTGGCGGAATTCTGCCTGGCTCAAATTCTCCTTTCCTGCAAAGGGGTCTATTTGAATTCTGAGCTCTGCCGCAAGGGCCCGTGGAAGCAGAGCGAAATGCCGGTTGGGAAAGGCGTTTATGGTGAGACCGTTGCGCTGCTGGGTATCGGGGCCATCAGTCGCCATCTGCTAAAACTTATCAAACCCTTTAACCTGCGGATTGTCGCAGTCAGTAATTATCTGACCGGTGAGCAGGCGAAGGAGATGGGCATCGACAAGCTGGTGTCCATCGAAGAAGCCTTCCGTGAAGGCTATGTCATCAGCAATCATTTGGCGGATAAACCTTCCAATAAGGGGGTGCTCCGGAGGGAGCATTTTGAATCCATGCGGCAAGGCGCGACATTCATTAACACCGGACGCGGCGCGCAGGTTGATGAAG
>JBAWXO010000126.1:0-5994 GCA_037144035.1 Kiritimatiellales bacterium | reverse complement strand
CCGTCTCGGTTGCCTTGTCTATAAACCGAATATCATGCGGTCTTGGTATCAGAGGGGTTTCTCTGCGTCCTCCGAATCTCTGCGAGGGAAAAATGAAGCTCTCGGCTCGGCCGAGTTCCAGACCTTGGAAGAAAAGTTTCCAAACCTTGGAAAATTGTTTTGTCGGCTCCGCAGTTCGTGGTTAAATCCCGTCTTAACCATTTTCCAAATAGGAGCTCTCATGACAAAAATTACGCGGGCGCTGTTGAGCGTCTCAGACAAAGCCGGAATTGTTGAATTCGCCAAAGCGCTGGCCGCGCGCGGCGTCGAACTGCTCTCCACCGGCGGAACCGCCAAAGCGCTGCGTGACGCAGGCATCAAAGTAAAAGACGTGTCGGAATTCACCGGCTTTCCGGAAATGCTCGACGGCCGCGTCAAGACACTCACGCCGCAGGTGCATGCTGGACTGCTCCATCTGCGCGACAGCGAAGAGCACATGGCCACGATGAAAAAGCACGGCCTTCAGCCGATCGATCTCGTTTGTGTGAATCTCTATCCCTTCGAAGCCACGATTGCCAAAGCCGGTGTGCCGCTGCACGAAGCGATTGAGCAGATCGATATCGGCGGGCCGACCATGATCCGCTCCGCAGCGAAGAACATGAAGTTTGTTACCGTCATTACTGATCCGTCCGACTACGCCCGTGTGCTTGAATCCATGGACGCCAACGGCGGCGGCACAACAGAAGAACTTCGCTTCGAACTTGGACAGAAAGTATTCGCCCGCACGGCGGCCTACGACGCCACGATTGCCGGTTATCTCGCCGGACAGATGAAAACCGCCGCGCCGCGCCCGTTCGTCAGAACCGCCGGCAATGGCGTCGAATTGCGCTACGGTGAAAACTCGCACCAGAAGGCGTGGCTTTACGTGGATGCCAAGGCCGCCGAAGCCTGCATTGCCCATACCGATGTCCTTCACGGCAAAGAGATGAGCTACAACAACTATGTGGACGGTGAAGGCGCGCTCGAAGCGGTTAAGGAATTGTCCGGCAAGCCCGGTGTCGCGGTGATCAAGCACACCAATCCTTGCGGCTACGCCACCGGCGCGACGCTCGCCGAAGCTTTTGAGGCCGCGTGGAATGGCGATCCCGTTTCCGCGTTCGGTTCCGTAATTGCCGTCACACAAAAAGTCGATATGGCCACGGCCGAACTGCTGAAAGGCCGCTTTATTGAAGCGCTGATCGCTCCCGATTTCGATCCCGCCGCGCTCGAGCTACTCAAGGCCAAGAGTAAAAATATCCGTCTGCTCAAACTGCGCCAGCCGATGTCCAAGGCCGCGCCGCGTAAAATGATCAAAGACATCAACGGCGGCATCCTAGTGCAGGATGTCGATACCGATTCGATTGCCGAGTGGAACGACGTCACCAAAACCGCATTTGACAAATCCAAACGGGCGCTGGCCGAATTCGGTATTGCCGCCGCCAAGCACACCAAGTCCAACGCCATCATGGTGGTTCAGGAATACAAGCCGGGGCAGTTCCGCGTACTCGGCATGGGCGCAGGACAGCCTAACCGTGTGGATTCCCTGCGCAAGCTGGCCGTGCCGAAAGCGGTTGAAAACCTGAAACTCCAGAATCCGGAAATCACGGAGGCGCAGATCCAGAAAACCATCGGCGACTGCGTTTTTGTCTCCGAGGCTTTCTTCCCGTTTGCCGACAGCATTGACGAAGCCCACGCCGTCGGCGCGCGCTTTATCGTTCAGCCCGGCGGATCGATCCGCGACGACGAAGTCATTGCCGCCTGCGACAAATACGGCATCGCCATGGCGTTTACCGGCATGCGTCACTTTAAACACTAATCGAGGATACGAAACTATGGGCCAGACCTGGTTTAAGCTGCAGAATGGAAGTGATGTTCGCGGTGTTGCGCTGGAGGGTGTACTCGGCGAACCGGTCACCTTGACCACTGAAATTGTCCGTCCGATCGGCTATGCCTTCGCGCAGTGGCTGGCGGAAAAGAAAGGCGTCCCGGCGAATCAACTTAAGATTGCGGTCGGGCACGATTCCCGGCTCTCTGCGGATAAAATCAAAGCTGCGGTTTTTCAGGGATTGGAAAAAGCGGGTTGCGGGATGGCGGACAGCGGTCTTTCCTCGACGCCGGCGATGTTCATGGCGACCGTTTTTGAAAACCATGCCTACGACGGTTCGATCATGCTGACGGCCAGCCACCTGCCGTTTAACCGGAACGGTCTCAAGTTTTTCACCCGCGACGGCGGACTTGAAAAACAGGACATCAAAAAAATTCTGACCATCGCGACAGACACCGGCATGTTTGTTTCCAAGCCGGTTAAAAAAGTGGCGAAGATCAATCTGATGGACGACTACGCCGCATCGCTGGTTGCCGTGATCCGCAAAGGCGCGGGGCAGGGCGATAAACCGCTGGCGGGGCTGAAGATTGTGGTCGATGCCGGTAACGGCGCGGGCGGATTCTTTGTAGACAAGGTGCTCAAGCCGCTGGGCGCGAATACAAAAGGCAGTCAGTTTCTTGATCCGGACGGCAACTTCCCGAGCCATATTCCGAATCCGGAAGAAAAAGCGGCGATGGATGCCATTATCAGCGCGGTGGAAAAAAACGGCGCCGACCTCGGCATTATTTTCGACACCGACGTCGATCGCGCCGGCGCGGTCGATAAAAACGGCAAGCCGATCAACCGTAACCGCTTTATCGCGCTGATGGCCTCGATCGTTCTCGAAGAACATCCCGGCACGGTCATCGTCACAGATTCCGTCACCTCGACCGGCCTGAAATACTGGATCGAAGAAAAGCTGGGCGGTGTTCACCACCGGTTTAAACGCGGCTATAAGAATGTGATCAACGAATCCATCCGGCTCAACGGCGAAGGCAAGGATTCCTGGCTGGCGATGGAAACTTCCGGTCACGGCGCGCTGAAAGAAAACTATTTCCTCGATGACGGTGCGTATCAGATTGCAAAAATTCTGATCAAAGTTGCGCAGCTTCATGCGAACGGCAAAGGTTCTGTGGTTGACTTGCTGGCCGGCGTACCCGAACCCGCCGAAGCCCGGGAGTTCCGCGCGAAAATCAAGACCGACGATTTCGGCGCGTACGGCGGGCAGGTGCTGGATGCCTTCACAAAGTTTGTCGAACAGGAGCCGGGCTGGTCACTTACGCCGAATAATTTTGAAGGCATCCATGTGACAATCGACGCCACGCACGGAAACGGCTGGGCGCTGCTGCGCAAATCGCTGCACGATCCGGTGCTGCCGCTGAATATCGAGAGTGAAGTAGACGGCGGCGTCGCCAAAATCGCCGAGCGGATGCGCACTTTTCTCTCGCAGTTCGATCAGCTTGAGTTGCCGAAAAGCTGGTAAGCGGAGGCTTTTATGAGTCGAACAGTTTTAGTGACGGGAGCGACGCGCGGTATCGGGCGCGAATTAACGAAACAGCTCTGCGCACAGGGCTTTGCAGTTTTCGCCACCGGTCGTGATCCGCAGTTGCTGGACGCTCTGAAAAAAGAGACCGGTTGCCTCGGCGCGGCTTGTGATTTGTCAGTTGCGGCGTCTGTTGTTTTTCTTTATGAAATGGCACACAGTGCCCTTAGACAGATTGATGTGCTGATCAACAACGCGGGATTCAACCCCGGCAAGGAGCCTGTCGTCGACGTGACGGTTGACCGGCTTGACGCTTCGTATGCGATCAACTTCCGTACGCCGTATTTGCTTTGCCGTGAGGCGCTCAAAGAGATGAGTCCCCGCCGGAGCGGCCATATTATCAATGTGATCAGCAGTCTGGCCCGCACCAGCGCACCGAATTATTCGACCTACTGTTCGATCAAACATGCCTTGCACGGCTTCACGCAATGTCTCATCAAAGAGGCCCGGCAGGTGAATGTGAAAGTCACTGGTGTTTATCCCGGCGGAACCGATACCGATTTCCGGCCCGAAGAGAGACTGGACTACATGCGGCCCGAATCCGCCGCGCAGATGATTGTTCAGTGCATTAATGCGCCGGACGATGTGGTGGTGCATGAACTGGTGTGTCGTCCAATGGTCGAATCCAATTTTTGAGGCGGCTATGAAAATACGATTTCTGCTTGGCCTGGTTTGTACGCTTCTTCTGGCGGGCTGTACCACGATGGATGCGGTGACCGGCCAGCAGACTCGCAATTTTTATTCCCTACAGGACGATGTCGATATCGGCTCGCAGGTATACAGCGGAACAATTGAAGAGATGCGCGCTCGCGGCGTGAAGGTTAATACCGATACGGCGAAGGTGGAGCAACTCCGCGAAATGGTGCGCCGTATCAGCGGGGTTTCCAATCTTCCCGACCTGCCGTATGAAGTGGTACTGATTCAGACGAATGTGGTCAATGCCATGGCCGCGCCCGGCGGCAAGATCATGGTCTATGAAGGACTGTGGAATCCGAAGGACGGCCTGGTTAAAGATGACGACGAACTGGCCGCCGTGCTGGCGCATGAAATCGCTCACGTTAACTGCCGCCACTCAACCGAGGCGATGACTCACAACATGCTGCCCAGCC
Organism: Kiritimatiellales bacterium; assembly: GCA_037144035.1. GTDB lineage: Bacteria > Verrucomicrobiota > Kiritimatiellia > Kiritimatiellales > Tichowtungiaceae > Tichowtungia. The sequence goes on along the minus strand of JBAWXO010000126.1, from coordinate 1,460 downwards.
TGATTCTTATGGGCGGAGCGATTATCGCCCAGGCAAAGGATCGCGAAGATATCGCGCAGGCGCTGAGCGGTGTCTTTGTGGTTTATAACGGTGTTTGGGTGACGCGCTATTCCCGTATGGATGAAAACGAAGCCGACTTCGTCGGCCTGATGTATATGGCTAAAGCCGGTTATGATCCGCGCGCCGCCCTCCGTATCTGGGAACGTTCTGCACAGCGACGGACCGGCGCCGATCCGGCCTCCAGCATTTTTTCCACCCATCCTGCTGACAGCGTTCGTCTGCAAAACCTGCGCGTGCAGCTGCCTGCCGCGCTGGCGGCCTATGAAGCCAGCCCTTACCGGTAAAAATCATGAGCGTTCGCTGGGGTATCATCGGTTGCGGACGGATCGCACGGAGCTTTGTGCGCGGTATCGAAAAACTGCCGGACACTCAAGTGGTTGCGGCGGCCTCGCAGTCGCTGAAACGGGCTCAGGCCTTCGGGGCCGATTGCGGTGTGCCGGCGGTTTACGGCGATTACGAGGAAATGCTTGCCCGTGAAAAACTGGATGCGGTATACATCGCTACTACGCACAACTTTCATTACGAAAACGCCAGGCTCTGCCTGAATTACGGGCGTTCCGTATTGTGTGAAAAAGCGTTCACGGTTAATGCCGCGCAGGCCGCGGGGTTGATTTCACTGGCACGGAAGAAAAAACTTTTCCTGATGGAGGCGATGTGGACGAGGTTTCTGCCATGCACAATCAGATTGCGTGAACTGCTTCAGGACGGCGTAATCGGCGAGGTGACTCACCTGAAAGCATCCTTCGGCGTCTGTTTCAAAACATGGCCCTGGCACCGGATACGCAGTAAAAAACTGGCGGGCGGCGCACTGCTCGACCTTGGCATCTATCCGGTTTCCTTTGCCCGCATGATATTCGGTCAGTCGCCGGCGGAGATCACCAGCCACGCAAAACTCGGCTGGACCGGAGTGGATGAGACCTCCGAATATTTCTTCAGCTATCCCAGCGGAGCCCGCGCTGAACTGTTTTCCTCATTCCGGAAGGCTGTTCCGCACGACGCCGTATTGACCGGCACAGAGGGAACCATTCATATTCCTGATTTTTTTCACTCCTCGCGAATGACTATTGACCGGCGCGGTGCAGCCTCTGAAACGCTTGAAATTCCTTATGAACCGACCGGCTACCAATATGAAGCAGCCGAAGTCGCCGCCTGTCTGCGCGAGGGGCGCACCGAAAGTGCTGTTATGCCGCTCGATGAAACCCTTGAAATCATGCGTACACTCGACACGCTTCGTGCCCAGTGGGGCATGAAATACCCCGGCGAGTAGGACGCTTTTCCACCCGAGCAATGCGAGAGAGGCACCGCTATTGCGGGGCAACGACCAACGGGAGAGGCAAACATTGGAAAAACTGTTTTTGCTTCCATTTCCCATTCGTGTACATTTGCATCCATTCGTGGGT
>JBAWXO010000125.1:0-6002 GCA_037144035.1 Kiritimatiellales bacterium | reverse complement strand
GTTTGAACTGATAAGGAGCGGTATCGTTGACTTCGATGCCGAGCGCGCGCAGTCCGTAAAAATGGGTGTCGAGGCGGCGGCGGCCGATCACGTCGCCGCCGGGCGAATGAATCAGCGCCGAGCCGTGGCGCGCGGTGAGCGGTCCGGCCAGCAGAATGGAGGTGCGCACTTTGCGGCAGAATTCCTCGTCGAGTTCGGTGCCTTTGAGTCCGGCGGCGCAGAGCGTCACACAGCCATCGGATTTCTCAACGGATACGCCGAGCGACATGAGCAGTTCGAGCATGACGCGCACGTCGGCGATATCCGGAACATTGCAGAGCTTAACCGGCTGATCGGTCAGCGTGCAGGCCGCCAGCATGGGAAGGACTGCGTTCTTGTTTCCGCGCGGAGAAAACTTCCCGCCGATGATATTGCCGCCGTTGATAATGAATTTTGCCATGGCGCAGACAATAATCATTTTTCCAGCGTTTGGAAAAGGTTTCGGCGGATTTTTCCAATGTTTGGAACTGGCGGCGGCTCCGGCGCTTCGAGTACACTCCGCCGCATGATTCGTCGCATACTTTTAACTCTGCTTCTGGCCGCGGTTGCTCACGCCGAGGAACTTCCTCCGGCACAGCAAATCCTCGCGGTTGCCCGCGCCCAGCTTCCGAAACAGCCGATTCGCATGAACGGCACGCTGAAAGAGCGCGCGCCCAACGGGTTCGTTAAAAAAGAGCTAACAGTTGAAATGGATCTCAACTGGGGCGGCTCTCCGGCGAATGCAACCTACCGCATCCGCGACGAAAAGAGCGGGCTTTTCCAGGCATTGGAAATCCAGTGGCTGCCCGGCGGGCCGGATTTCCAATATTCGGAAAACGGCGCGGATGTGACGAATTTTAATCCAAACGCGGAGATCACCGGGCTCGGCGTGACGTGGGCCGATCTGAGCTTTGCTTTCCTGTGGACCAGTGCGGCCGAAACTCTGAATACCGATAAAAAACTGGGGCGCGACTGCTATGTGATTTCTGTTCCGCGCGGAAATAACCATTTACTTCTTTGGATTGAGCGGGAAACCGGCCGGGTGTTCGGCGCGAAAGAGGAGACCCCTGACGGGGCGCTGGTCAAAGAGATCAAAGTGGTCAGCGTCAAGGAGTTCGACAAACTCTGGATGGTCAAAGACCTTGATATTATCAAGCCCTTGGAAAATGGACGGACCTCTTTGCGCATCGAAAATATGGAAGCCGTTACGCCGTAAGGGAAAATGGTCGGCCAAGCCGAAGCCTTGGCGAAGGTTGGAGCGGGTGAACGGATTCGAACCGTCGACAATCACGTTGGCAACGTGATGCTCTACCAACTGAGCTACACCCGCGTTAGAAGGTTGGCGATTATGCGAATATAGAACCCCTTTGCAAGCCGGAATTTGAAAATTTGCCGCTGTTATCCTTTCTCAGTTCGTGGTTTGCTTCTGTCCGCATGATTACGCAGGAAAAATGGGAAACGCTGTACGAACGGATGGCCGCGCTGGGCATCCGCGAAGAGGAGCTGACAGAAAATTTTATCCGCGGTTCCGGCTCCGGCGGACAGAAAATCAACAAGACCTCCTCTTGTGTACAGCTGCGCCACGCCCCTTCCGGCCTCGAAATCAAATGCCAGGCCTCCCGTCTGCAGGGATCAAACCGCTTTTTCGCGCGCCGAGACCTGTGCGATAAGGTAGAAGAACGACGCCTCGGGGCGCAAAGCAAACGGCAGCAGGAGCAGGAAAAAATCCGCCGGCAGAAACGCCGCCGCTCCCGCCGGGCCAAAAATAAAATGCTTGATGGGAAACATAAGCACGGCGAAAAAAAGGCGTTGCGGCGTTCGGTCAGTGAATAAACCGATGAATACCGAAACCAAATTGCAGAAGCTGGAAGAAATTTCCCAATCACTGGGAAAGGTTGTCGTCGCTTTTTCCGGCGGCGTGGACAGCACGTTTTTGACTGCCGCCGCCGTCCGCGCGCTCGGTGCAGAAAACGTTCTGGCCGCCACGGCCGTTTCCGCCACGCTCACCGACGACGAAAAAGCGGAAGCGCTCGAACTCGGAAAGCTGATCGGCGTGAAACATGTTCTGCTCGAAACCGACGAGTTCGACGACGCACTTTTTATCGCGAACACTGTTGAGCGTTGTTACTTCTGTAAAAAAATTCGATTTCAGGCGCTCACCGAATGGGCCGCCGCGCGCGGTTATCCCTGGATCGTTGAAGGCACCAATGTGGATGACGCTGGCGATTATCGTCCCGGTACCCGCGCCGTCGCAGAACTGCCATCGGTGCGCAGTCCGCTCAAAGAAGCCGGGCTGACCAAGGCGGAAATCCGCGAAGTTTCCAAACGTTGGAAACTGCCAACGTGGGAAAAGCCGAGCGCCGCCTGCCTCGCCTCGCGCATCGAATACGGACTGCCGCTGACGCCCGAACGGCTGAAGCAGGTTGAAGAAGCGGAAAAATTTATCCGTCCATTTTGCAAAGGACAGCTGCGAGTGCGCCACCACGGATCACTGGCGCGCATCGAAGCCGAACGGGAATGGATTTCAAAACTGGCGGAGCCAGAAACTGCGCAGTTGATTTCAAAAAAACTGAAGGCGCTCGGCTTCCATCATGTTGCGCTGGATCTTTCCGGATATAAAATGGGCAGCCTGAATCAGGACTTATAGACACATGACGCCGAAAAAAAATCTGTTTGAGGAAATGGGATTCGCGAAGATCGATCATCATCGCACTGAGCGCTGCGGATCGCCCGAAGCGATTTTCTGTGAAGGCAAAACTCCGGAACAGGTGGCGCAGATTGTCGAGCGGATGAATCAGGGCTCGCATAATATTCTGGCGACGCGGGCAAACGCTGAAATGTTTGCGGCGGTAAAAAAACTGGTTCCGGAAGCGGAATACCATGAAACCGCCAAGCTGATTATTGTCCGCAAGGAAACGCTCACATCCGATCCCGACCGCGCCATTCTCGTCATCACCGCCGGAACGAGCGACATTCCCGTCGCCGAAGAAGCCGCGCTGACGGCGGAGCTGATGGGTCACCGTGTCGAGCGCGTGTTCGATGTCGGCGTTGCGGGCATTCACCGTCTTTTCGCTCAGCAGGAAAAAATTCTCAGCGCCAATGTGATCATTGTCGCGGCGGGCATGGAAGGCGCGCTCGCCAGCGTGGTCGGCGGACTGGTTTCAAAACCGGTGATTGCACTGCCGACGAGCGTCGGCTACGGCGCGAGCTTTGAGGGCCTGGCCGCCCTGCTCGGCATGCTCAACAGTTGCGCCGCAGGCATCGCCGTGGTGAATATCGACAACGGCTTCGGCGCGGGACGTCTGGCCGGCATGATCAATTCGATGCGATAGACATCGCGGAAAATTTGAGAATTAGAAAATTGGAACATTAGGAGCGAGAGATGACGCAAAAAACGATCAAAACAGAGCAGGCTCCCCAGCTTCCTAATTTTCCAATTTCCCAACCTGCGCTTTATCTCTCCGGCTTCTCCGGTGTCAGCGGCAATATGTTTATCGGTGCACTGCTCGCCGCGGGATTGCCTGAAAAAGCGTTGCGCGAGATGGTATGCGCCCTGCCCGTTTCAGGCTATCAACTGAAGATTGAAACGGTGGTGAAACAGGGAATCAAGGCAACACACTTCGATGTAGAACTCGACCGCTCGGAGAATCATGCGCACCGGCACGTCGCCGACATCATCAAAATTATCGGAGCCGCGAAGCTCAGCGATTCGGTGAAAGCGCGCAGCATCGCCGTCTTCACCAAGCTCGCCGAGGCGGAAGCCAAGGTACACGGCACGACGGTGGAGAAAATTCATTTTCACGAAGTCGGCGCCGCGGACGCCATCATTGATATCATCGGAACGGTGTTTGGCCTCGAAGCGCTTGGCATCGAAAAAGTTTACGCCGGAAATTTACGGACCGGTTACGGCATCATTAAATGCGCGCATGGCGCGCTTCCGATTCCCGCGCCTGCGACCGTGGAACTTTTGAACGGCATCCCATATGCGCAGGGCGAGATTGAAAAAGAACTCCTGACGCCAACCGGCGCCGCCCTCCTTGCCGTGTTGTGCGACGGATTCGGCGACCGGCCCGCAGGGTTTATTTCTGAAAAAACGGCCTACGGCGCGGGCGGCTGGGATCTCGATATCCCAAACGTTCTGCGCGCCGAACTTGGGAAACTGCGTTGCGGCACAGAATCTTCAGAACTTTTGGTATTAGAGAGCAACATCGACGACTGCAATCCGCAGATTTTTGATTATGTAATGGAACGGCTTTTTAAAGCCGGCGCGCTCGATGTGTGGCTGACGCCGATCCAGATGAAAAAGAACCGGCCGGCGGTGACGCTTTCCGTTCTCGCACCCGTTGCGCTTCAGGAAGAAATCGAAAAAATTATTTTCACCGAGACCACGACGATTGGAATTCGCCGCTATCCGGTACAGAGAACTGCCCTCGACCGTCGCGAAGAGATGGGGAAAACCCCGTGGGGTTCTGTGCGGGTAAAGATCAGCGCCATGAATGGCAAAGTTTGCTCGGTGACGCCGGAATACGACAACTGCCGCAAACTCGCCGAAGCAAACGACATTCCGCTTAAAGACATCCTACAGGCGGCGCGAAACTCAATTTAAGCCCGCCAAAAATCACTCTTCTTCTGCAACGGAACGCTTCATGCGTTTGCGCTCGTTGTCGGTGAGGTAGCGTTTACGCAGGCGGACGTTATGCGGGGTCACTTCAACCAGCTCGTCGTCTTTAATGTATTCGAGCGCTTCTTCGAGGCTCTGTTTTTGCGCGGGCGCAATCTTCATGGCGCGATCGGAGCCGGAGGCGCGCATGTTGGTGAGCTGTTTGGCTTTCTGCGCGTTGACGAGCAGGTCTTTGTCGAGACAGTGTTCGCCGACGATCATGCCTTCGTAGCACTCTTCGCCCGGATCAATAAAGAAGATGCCGCGCAACTGCAACGCGTCGATGGCGAAGGCCACAGACTTTCCGTTGGCCATACTGATCAGAACGCCGTTATTGCGGTGATTGATTTCGCCGGTATACGGTGCGTAATGCAGGAAGCGGTGATTAATAATTCCCTCGCCTGCCGTGGCGGTCATCATTTTGCTGCGCAGGCCGATCAGTCCGCGGGTAGGAATATGGAAGGTCATGTTCTTGCGGAGACCGAGCTGATCCATGCGGATCATTTCGCCGCTTCGCTGGCCGATCAATTCGATGGCTTTTCCGGCGTATTCATCCGGCACGTCCACTGTCAAAATTTCAATAGGCTCTTCTTTGATGCCGTGATGGGTGCGGAAAATCACGCGCGGCTGCGCGATGGTCAGCTCAAAGCCTTCCCGGCGCATAGTCTCGATCAGAATTGAAAGATGAAGTACGCCGCGGCCGCTGACGATGAAAGAATCGCCGCCGCTCTCTTCCACGCGCAACGCCACGTCGCGCTCAGTTTCTTTGAGCAGCCGGTCGCGGATGTGGCGGCTGGTGACATATTTCCCGTCCTGGCCGAAAAACGGCGAATCGTTGACGCGGAAGGCCATCGAAAGAGTCGGTTCGTCGAGAGCAATCAGCGGCAGCGCTTCGGGATGCTCCATGTGCGCGATGGTATCGCCGATGTCGATGTCCACAATACCGGAAATGGCGCAGAGGTCGCCGCACGGAATACTTTGAGTTTTTACGCGGCCGAGCCCTTCGAACGTCTGCAGTTCTTTGAGCTGAACCGGACGCACCGAGCCGTCGCGTTTGATGATGCAGACCGGAGTTTTTAAATCGAGCGAGCCGCGGTAGACGCGGCCGATGCCGATGCGGCCGACATAGTCATTATAGTCGAGCGTCGTCGCCTGCATCTGGACCGGGCCTTCTTTGACCGGCGGGCCGGGGATGTGTTGGACGATGGCGTCCATCAACGGCTTGATGGAATCGCGCGGATCGTTCAGGTCGGTGACTGCCCAGCCATCGCGGCCGCTGGCGTAGATTACCGGAAAGTCGAGCTGGTCGTTATTGGCCTCGAGT
>JBAWXO010000124.1:0-6014 GCA_037144035.1 Kiritimatiellales bacterium | reverse complement strand
TCGGGGCCGACGAGTTTGTCGTAGGTATCAAGTGCGATGGCGGCAAGCGGAACGGATTCGTAGTCGGCGGCGTTCACTTTGGCTTTCTTCGCTTTCTTCTCCGGAGCTTCTTCGTCCTCGGGGTAGGCGAACATCAGCGCGGAGGCGTCAGTCTTGTGTTTGAAAACGAGGAGCTGGTCGGCGCGGTAGCGGCCCTTGGTTTCGCGGCAGTCGACCATCGGGTCTTTAAAGTTGCCGATATGGCCGGAGGCTTCCCAGACTTTCGGGTGCATGATGATGGCGCTGTCGAGGCCGACGACGTTTTCGCGGCTCTGGACGGTGGCTTTCCACCAGCTTTCCTTGATGTTGCGCTTCAGTTCGACGCCGAGCGGGCCGTAGTCCCAGAAGCCGTTCAGGCCGCCGTAGATTTCCGAGGTTTGGAAAATAAAGCCGCGGCGCTTGCAAAGCGAGGCGAGGGCATCCATCGAGACCGAGTAATCGTTAGCTTTCATAAGGCGGCAGAGGATGCCTGAAACGGTTTGGAGTTGAAAGTTAAAATTTAAAAGTCGAGACTGCGCCGCGTGAAAGAAAAAGCGACATACCGGCGGTTTGATCTCCTCGCGTTCCTGGCCATACTGGGCTGTATTGGCATGCTGCTTTTCGAGGGCTTTTTTATTTTTGAAGTCTACGACCGCGCCGCTTTACAGCCGGAATCTTTGATCCCGGCTCAGCCTGCAGTGAGCCTGTCGAACAGCACGAATTCGCCGGCCATTGAAAAACCGATCCAAGTGCAGACCAACAGCGCTCCTGTGTTAGCCGAGCCGCCTGCCAAACCGGTTGAAATCGAAAAGGTTCCCGCCAGCCGAGGGTTTGCTGAACCGGTCGTTGTCCCCGCCGGCTGATTTTCAGATAAAAGGCTATGGCACTTAACGATTGTGGTGCCGCACGACCCACCCCGGCCTTTGGCCACCCCTCCGAAGGAGGGGAATCGGGAAACGCCATACGCGACCCCCTCCTTTGGAGGGGTGCCGGACCGGCCGGGTGGGTTCTTTCGCTCCACGACAACGGGAAAGCAACTAGATGCTCTATCTGCTTTAAAAACCGAATTTATCCGCTTGATATACATTCACGAATGTATGTATAAGTGCGCTGTCAAATTAGCGGAAAGGTTCCATGGCTAGAAAAACAAAAGAAGATGCTCAGGTTACCCGGGGGAGCGTGCTGATCGCGGCGCTGGACCTGTTCAGCGAAAAGGGCTATTCCCGCACAACCTTCAGCGACATCGCCAAAAAAATCGGCATGACCCGCGGCGCGGTCTACTGGCACTTCGACAATAAACCGGCTCTGCTCGCCGCGATGGTCGATTATTTCTGCACTCTGCGGGAAGAGCGGGTGCAGCAGCATTTTTCTGAGATTAGTTCGCTCGAAGAGCTGAGAGAGGCTTTTGTGGAACATGCCCGGGCAGTGGCGGAAGATAAGCGGCTCAAGAAGTTCGAGTTTTTTATGGCCTTCCAGATGGAGTGGTCGGAGGAGCTGCTGACCGAGACGCATAAGATACTCGATAAAATCCGCAAGGATCCGTTTGAAAAGCTGGTCGCGGTTCTGCGGTCGCCGTCGATCGCGGGCCGTTTCCGTAAAGATATTGATCCGGGAAAACTGGCCGTCACGCTGGCGGGGCTGTGGGTCGGGTTGTGTAAAATTTATTTGGGTTCCTCTCCGAAGATTGATTTGGCCTCCGCAGCGGCGGATGGATTCGATTGCGTTATGAAGGGAGCTTTAAAGAAAGAGGCAGGCATATGAATAAGAAACTAATCGCAGTATGTGGAATCGTAATTGTGTCCGGACTGGCCGGCTGGTTCATTCACGGGATGTTCGGCGGAAAAGGCGGCGGCATGCCGGCGCGAATGGGCGGGCGTCCGCCAATGCCGCCTGCAGCGGTTGTCGTTCAGGTGTTGAAAGAGCAATCGCTCCAGCCGGTCGATGAATACATCGCCCAGGTGGAGCCGATTCAGCAGGTGACGATTCGTCCGCAGATCGCCGGGACGATTGAGGCGGTTTGTTTCAAAGAAGGTGATCTGGTCAAAGAGGGCGACCTGCTCTTTACGATCGAGCCGGATTCATATCAGGCTACCGCTGATGCCGCTGCCGCCGAACTGGATCGTGCGCAAAAGCTGTATGACCGCATGAAGAGCGCCGATGCCCGCAGTATTTCTAAATCCGATCTGGAGACGGCGGAGAGCAATCTGCTGCGTGCTCAGGCCAACTTCAAAGTGGCGCAGGTTTCCTTGAATTACACAAAAATCAAAGCGCCGATCAGCGGACGGATCGGTGCGGCGAAGATCACCAAGGGTAATTATGTGGCACCGGTTTCTTCCGTGCTGGCCAGTATCGTGCAGATTGATCCGATCCGGGTGGTGTTTTCTGTGACAGACCGCATATACCTGACGCTGCGTCAGCAGGAGCTGACCGGGACCTCCTCTCCGCTGACGGGGCATGTCCGTCTGCCGAACGGTGCGGTTCTTCCAGCCATTGGAAAAAAAGATTTTGACGACAATGCGATGAACGACAAAACCGGAACCCTGGCGGTCCGGTTCGCCTTTGACAACGCGGACGGACTGCTGGTCGCCGGCAGTTACGTGAAAATTCTGCTCGAGAATCCGGATGGCGCAAAAGGAATAAAAATTCCGCAACGGGCGGTGCTGGCAGATCAGCAGGGGTCGTATGTTCTGACCGCCGACGAGGCCGGAACGGTTTCCACAATACGCATTAAGCCGGGCGCGCAGCTCGGCGCCGACGTGATCGTGCTGTCCGGTCTGAAAGCCGGTGGCCGGATCGTGACCGATGGCGTGCAGAGGGCAGTTCCCGGTTCCACCGTGAAAGTGACTGTAGCGGAGGATCACCAATGATTTCCAGCGTGTTTATTGACCGCCCGCGACTGGCGGGTGTGATTTCCATCGTGCTGATGCTGGCTGGTATTATTTCGATCTTTTCTCTTCCGGTTGCACAGTATCCGATGGTGACGCCGCCGCAGATCACCGTGTCGGCGAGCTATCCCGGTGCCAGCGCGGAAGTGCTGGCCGACACCGTGGCCGGTCCGCTTGAGGATGCGGTCAACGGTGTGGACGACATGATTTACATGTCATCCACGTCCGACAGTTCCGGCAACTACGCTCTGACCGTTTCTTTCGCGGTCGGCACCGATGTGGATATTTCGCTGGTTAAAGTGCAGAACCGGGTTGCGCAGGCGACACCGCTGCTGCCGGCAGAAGTCACGCAGAAGGGCGTGTCCGTGCAGAATCAGTCGTCGGACATTCTCGGGTTCCTGATGGTGCGGTCGCCCGACCGTTCGCGGGACAGTCTTTTTCTAAGCGACTACGCCTATAAAGTGATCAAGCCGGCGCTGGAGCGGATTTCCGGTGTCAGTAGCGCCAGTGTGCGCGGCTCGAAATACAGCATGCGCGTCTGGCTGGATTCCGACCGGCTGGCCGCTCTGGGGCTGAGCTCTTCCGATGTGACTGCGGCGATCCGCAATCAGAACGTTCAGGCTTCCATCGGATCCATCGGCAGCGTTCCCGGCGACGGCTCTGAACAGATGACCTATACGCTGAAAACCACCGGACGTTTGAATACGACGGAGGATTTTGAAAAAATTATTGTACGCACCGGAACCGACGGCGCGGTCGTTTTTCTGGGCGATGTCGCACGGATTGAAAAGGGCGCTGACAGTTACCTGTTCACCGCCCGCTATAACGGTGAGCCGTCGGTGGCGATGATGGTGAGCCGCGCCTCGGATGCCAACGCGCTGACGACGATGAACAATTTGCGCAAGGAACTGGATTTGATCAAAAAGCAGTTTCCGTCCGGCGTGGAATGCCAGTTTCCGTATGACGCCACGAAGTTCGTGCGTGTCTGCATCGAAGAAATCGCCGTAACATTACTGCTGACTTTCTTCCTGGTGGTGCTGGTCTGCTACATCTTTCTGCAGGACTGGCGCGCCACGCTGATTCCGGCGCTGACCATTCCGGTTTCACTATGCGCAACCTTCGCGGTGCTAACGGCCTTCGGCTACAGCATCAACACCTTGACGCTTTTCGGGCTGGTGCTGGCCATTGGTCTGGTGGTGGACGACGCCATTGTGGTGGTCGAACGGGTTCTTCACCTGATGGAGCACGAACATCTGGATCACAAGGCCGCGACCATTAAAGCGATGGAGCAGGTCAGTAGCGCGATCATCTCCACCACGCTGGTGCTGCGGGCGATCTTTGTGCCGATCGGCTTCATGGGCGGAATCGTCGGTAAAATTTATCAGCAGTTCGCCGTCTCCATTTCGGCGGCCGTTTTCTTTTCGGCGGTGAACGCGCTGACGCTCAGTCCGGCGTTGTGCGCCGCGATGCTTCAGATTGTTAAACCCAAACAGCACGGCCCGCTGCGCTGGTTCAACACCGGCCTGAACCGGGCGCGCACCGGCTATGTGGCGGCATCCAGCCGTCTCGCCCGGCACTTGATACTGACCGTGGCGGTTCTGGCAGCGGTCATCGGCGGCGCGTTTATGATCGGGAAGTTCAGTCCGAGCTCTTTTCTACCGGACGAAGATCAGGGTATTATTTTCGGTGCGGTCCAGCTTCCGGAAGGCGCGACGCTTGCCCGTACCGATGCGTTGCTTACCCAGGCCGTCACGCCGTTGCGCGACGAACCCGGAGTTGCTTTTGTCATCCAGATCACAGGATTCAGCCTGATGGGCGGGGCCGGTGAAAATGTCGCTTTCTTCGTTTGCGGTCTGAAAGACTGGAGCGAACGCAAAACGCCGGAGCTGCAGGCGAACGCGATTCTGCAGCGGCTGCAGGGCCGTTTGGCTCAGGTTCCCGGCGCGCAGATCAACCTCTTCACGCCGCCGGCCATCCGTGGGCTTGGCGCCAGTAGCGGGATGGATATCCGTTTGCAGGCCATCAACGACAACGATGCTCAAAAACTGGATGCGGTGTTGAAGGGGTTTCTTATGAAACTCAACACGATGCCGGGGATGATGTATGCGTTCAGCACCTATACCGCGAACACCCCGTATCTGTTTCTGGATGTGGACCGCGTCAAAGCCTCGTTGATGGGCGTGGATACCAGTGCGATCTTCGCGGCGCTCCAGGACAATCTGGGGTCGCGCTACGTCAATAACGTGAATTTTGAAGGACAGGTGAACAACGTGAACGTACAGGCCGACTGGCCGTTCCGCAATCAGGTGGCGGACATCGAAAAAATCTATGTCAAAAACAACCGCGGCGACATGGTTCCGCTGGGCAGTGTACTCAAGTCCCGCGTCACGCTGGCTCCGCGATCCGTGGACCGCTACAACAAATTCACCGCCGCGGCCGTCACCGCGGTGGCTCTGCCGTTTATCAGTAGCGGCGATGCCATGAAGAAGGTTGCTGCGCTGGCGGGAGAAACTTTGCCGCCCGGTTACACGTTCGACTGGTCCAGCCTGAGCTATCAGGAATCCAGAGCGGCCGGCGGCAGTTCCTTACTCATCGTCATGGCGCTGATCTTCGGTTATCTGTTCCTCGTCGCGCAGTATGAAAGCTGGGTGATTCCTCTGCCGGTGATGCTCTCCACGGCAGTGGCGAGTCTAGGCGCGCTGGCCGGACTGCTGTTCAGCCACATGCCGCTCAGCATTTATGCGCAGCTCGGTCTTATCCTTCTCGTGGGACTCGCCAGTAAGAACGCCATTCTGATTGTCGAGTTTTCAAGAGCCCGGCGTGAAGAAGGTCGCACCATCCGGGAGGCGGCGGCGGACGGCATGAATCAGCGGTTCCGCGCCGTGCTGATGACCGCGTTCACTTTTATTCTCGGGGTGCTTCCGATGGTTCTGGCCACCGGCGCTGGTTCCGCCGCGCGCCGTTCCATCGGCACGACGGTCTTCTGGGGAATGCTGGCTGCGACGCTCTTCGGCATCGTTCTGCTTCCCGCGCTCTATGCGCTCTTCCAGACGCTGCGCGAAAAGAGTCACGCGCTCCGTTCAGGGAAAAACAAACTGCACCTGCTGGTGA
>JBAWXO010000123.1:0-6046 GCA_037144035.1 Kiritimatiellales bacterium | reverse complement strand
GGCTCGTTTGCTCAAGAGCCGCTGGCGTTCTGCCCGCAACCGTATGCCCGGCATAACCGCGCCAACGGCGCTTCCGGTTGATTCCCCCTCTTATAGTAAGAGGCCTCCTGTCGAAGGATATTGTTCTTTGAAATTTGATTGTTTGCTGCGGTATACCTCTCCCCTCGTGGGGCGGACATTCCTATCTGCCCATCTTCCCGCCTTGAGCGACCGATTGGAGGGGCAGCGGCCTCGCTGCCCGTATGAATAGGAGCGGCGTCGAGTGATCGAAGGGCGTGTCCTGAACGCAGTCGAAGGGCGCGGGTTGTTTTATCTCCCCAACAACGATCAACCATCAACGAATAACTTTTTACTCCCCCCGGGGGGTGTCCCATTGTGTTCCGTTTGTCCGCGCGTACCCGCAAGGAACGTGACCTGATCACCTTAAACGAAACCGCTCGCAGAGTTAGTGTTCTGCGGGTTTTCCCAGCCGATATTGTTTCGGAGTATGATCCATGACGTTGCGGAATTGGCGGGAGAAGTAGTTGCTGTCGTTGAAGCCGCAGTCGAAGGCGATGTCGGTGACGGTGCGGTCGGTCTGGCGCAGCAGGCTGGCGGCGCGTTGTACGCGAACATGCAGCAGATGATCGATGGGCGCCCTGCCGATACATTCCGTAAAAATCCGTTGGAATTGCCGCTTGGAGAGGTGCGCTTTCCGCGCCAGATCATCGAGTGTTATTTTTTCGGCAAAACAGGTTTCGATATAGGCGATGGCGTCGCCCAGCCTCAATAAGTCGAGTGACTCGCCGGAGGGTTTGTTTGAATAGCAGCGCGAGAGAAAAACCGTTAGTTGCATAAATAGACCTTTAGCCATTACGCGATAACCGGAATTGCGCGTTTCAGTTTCACGCATCAGATCGTGGATGATTTCGTTGGCATGATTGAGCTGACGTTCCGATAGCTGTAACCGGCTGTTAAATTTCTGCTGGGCGCGCAGTACCGGCTCTAAAGCAAAGAGCGCGTGGAATCCGGAAAGGGCCCGGATGTCCCATTGGCTCATTTGCAGCGCACGGGAATCGAAAAGGATGTTTGCCAGCGCCAGTCCGTGCATGTCCTGATACTGATGTTCATGCGCTCCGGAAATGACGAATACATCGCCGCTTTTAACGGGGAACCGCCGGTCGTCAACGGTATGAACTGCCGTGCCGCGCAGAATAATAACCAGCTCATCAAAGCCGTGAGCGTGGAGCGGGAATTCCGGTTGCGGGTCGCGGATATAAACCTGCAGGGGCAGGGTCGGGTCATCAAAATAATCCTGTTTTTTAAGTTTCTTAGTCATGGCGCGATCGTGCTAAAAGATGTCCGTATCGTCAAGGAGATGCGCAGAGTTCTCTGTTACCGTTTCCGCAGTTTGAAAATTTAACAGGAGATTCTTATGAGCGTGGACAAAGCATACAAATTCGCAAAAGCACGGTACGCGGCATTTGACATCAATACAGACGCAGCCATTAAACAGGCGCTGAATCTGCCGATTTCTTTACACTGCTGGCAGAGCGATGACGTGGCCGGTTTTGAAACAAAGCCCGAAGGTCTGGCTGGCGGCGGCATTATGGCCACCGGCAATTATCCCGGTCGTGCCCGCAACGGGGAAGAGGCTCGCGCCGACATGGAAAAGGCGATGTCACTGATTCCCGGCAAACAGCGCGTGAACGTTCACGCCTGTTACTCCGAGACATCCAAGTTTGTTGATCGCCATGAAATGGATGCTTTCTGTTTCAAGAAGTGGATGGATTGGGCGAAAGAGCAGGACATTTGTCTCGACTTCAATCCCACGTTCTTCGCGCATCCCAAGTCGCAGGACGGCTACACGCTCTCGCACCAGGACGATGAAATCCGCGCGTTCTGGATCAAGCACGGTAAAGCCTGCCGCAAGATTGCTCAGGCGATGGCCAAATCGCAGGGTTCTCCCTGCTATGTCAACTGGTGGACGCCGGATGGCAGCAAAGATATGCCGGCGGACAGCTGGAGTCCGCGCAAACGCATGGCCGCCTCCTATGATGCCATCATGAGCGACAAGTCCATTGACCGGAAGAAGTGCGTAGATTTCATTGAGAGCAAGCTCTTCGGTATCGGTTCCGAATCCTACGTCGTCAGTTCAGCCGAGTTCTGCGCCGACTACGCAGTCAGTCGCGGCATGGGGCTTTGTCTGGATATGGGCCATTTCCATCCGACCGAAACGATAGATGGCAAGATTTCCAGCCACCTGACCTTCATGGATAAAATCCTGCTGCACGTCAGCCGCCCAATCCGCTGGGACTCCGACCATGTCGTCATCTTCAATGACGATCTCAAAAACGTGTTTCTTGAAATCCAGCGCGGCAATGCGTGGAGCCGAGTGGTGCTGGCGCTCGACTTTTTTGACGCCTCGATCAATCGCATCGGCGCCTATGTCACCGGAACACGCGCTACCCGCAAAGGCATTCTTTACGCTCTGCTCGACCCGACCGCTCAGCTGCAGGCCTACGAAAAAGCGGGCAAGAACGCACAGCGTCTGGCGATGATGGAGGAATTTAAATCCATGCCGTTCGCCGCCGTCTGGGATATGCTGTGCGTCAAGGCCGGTGTGCCGGTTGGTACCGACTGGATCTCCGAAATGGAAAAATACGAAACCAAAGTTCTGTCGAAGCGGTAAAAATTTCAGAGAGAGGCGCATCATGATCCGTAATGCATTTAAGATGAAGCTCAAGCCGGGGTGCGTCGCGGAATATCGGAAACGACATGATAAAATCTGGCCCGAACTGTCGAAGGCACATTCCGATGCCGGGATTTTTGATTACTCCATCTATTTTGATGAAGAGACGCTGATTCTGTTCGCGTTTCAAAAGCTGTCGGACGATAACACAGCAGATCATCTGAAAAATCTGGTGATCGTCAAAAAGTGGTGGGACTACATGGCCGATCTCATGGAAGTTCATCCGAATAATATGCCGGTATTTAAGCCGTTACCTGAAGTTTTTCATATGGACTGAGTATAAAGCCAAAAGGATTTAGAAATGCAGGATCTCAAAACGATTGTCGAACTGTCGCATGAATTTGGAACCGCTGATTACGTTAAGGGCGGCGGAGGGAACACCTCCGTCAAAACCGCCACGACGTTATGGGTGAAGCCGTCCGGCACCACGCTCGCCGGTTTGACCGAAAAAACATTTGTGGCGATGAATCGCGCGAAGATTAACGAGCTGTATGCTGTGGCGACACCCAAACAGGCCGCCGCCCGCGAAGAGCTGGTGAAAAACCTGATGGCCGCCGCCGTTGTCGTGCCTCCGGCAGATCCGCCGGGGCGGAAAAACGATGCTGGTCGTCCGTCGGTTGAAGCTCCGCTGCACAATGTGTTCGAAGCGAAGTTTGTGGTTCACACCCATCCGTGCGCCGTGAACGGGCTGACCTGCGCGAAGAACGGCGCGATGGCCTGCAAAGAGCTGTTCTCTGAAGCGCTTTGGGTCGAATACATTGATCCCGGCTACACGCTTTGTATGGAAGTCCGCAAACGCATTGAGACATACAAGTTTGCACACGGTAAAGAACCGGCGCTGCTGGTGCTTAAAAACCACGGTATCTTTATCGCGGCGGATACGGCTACTGAAATCAGTGCCCTTTACAATCGGGTGATGACCGCACTGAACACCGCCTACAAAACGGCCGGCATCGCGCAGGTTTTGAAAATCGACGATGAACTTGCCGATCCGTTGATCGAAGCAAAAATCAAAACGCTGTTCGGCGCGGATGCCGCATTCGTTGCCTCTTCCGGCATGTTCTCTGTTGCTCCGGGGCCAATCACCCCCGACCATCTGGTCTATGCCAAAGCGTTTCCGTTCGCCGGAGCGCTGACCGCTGAAACCGTGGCAAAGTATAAAGCCAGACGCGGTTATGCGCCGAAGGTAATTTTGGCCGGAGGGCGCGTCTATGGTGTCGGCACTTCGCAGAAAAATGCAGACCTTGCGCTTGAACTGGCGCAGGACGGCGCACTGGTGATGAAGCTGGCGGATGCCTTTGGCGGGATTGAGTATATGACAGATGCCGCCCGCGAATTTATCGAAAACTGGGAAGTCGAATCCTACCGGCAAAGTCAGGCCGGATAGTTTAAAAATCCTCCGATTGCTGCGATCCGGTTCTGTTTATTGCGGCTAGACTAAAAGTTTACGTATTTCGCTGAAGGCGGGATAGACGTGCCGGAACTGTTCCGACCAATTCCGCCTCCTGCCTCAAGGCGGACCAAGCCACCCGCAACGTAATCACTTGGATCGCTCAGTCGAACCGGATCTATTCGGTCTACTGGTCGATGAACCTGGTGAAAGGGTTCACGGCCCTGGATACCAACATCCCGTATCCGCGGAACAGCTACACCAACACAAACCCCGACTCCAAGGTTAACCATTATCAAATCAAAGTCCGGCTACCGTAACACAGTCCTGAGAGTAACGGAAACCCGCCCCTAGAAATAAGGGCGGTTTTTTTTGGCAAGCCAACGCCGTTTCCCTTATTTGTAGCCGTGAACGAAGGAGTTTGTAGTCCAGCGATAGGAAACACGGCCCATTGTGCTAAGAAGGTTGCCTTGCCTGCCGTTATGAGAAAACTAATCATCGACGCTAACTCCGCCGTCAAAAATCATAATTTTTTGGTTGCGGCTTAACACTGTTGCTTCTGCGAAGACACTGAATTAGCGGCTGAATTTTTCTTTGAAGGCGCGGCCTTTGGCTATGATTTCTTCTTCGTTTGGCACGTGGCGGTTCTGCATCAGAACTTTTCCGTCGCAGATGACGGTGTCGATGCAGGAAGCGTCCGCACTGTAGACCATGTCGGCGATCAGGTGGTGACCGGGTGCCAGCCGTTCGTTGTTGAGATCTACAAGCATACAGTCGGCCAGCGCGCCTTCGGCGATGTGGCCGCTGTTGAGGCCGAAGAATTCGGCGGCGGCGCGCGTTCCGGCGTGCCACGCCGTCTGTGCATTCAGTGTGGTGGTGTCGCCGGTAAAATGTTTTTCGAGCAGGGCGGCCATTTTGATTTCAGAACCCATGTCGAGGCAGTTGTTTGACGCTGCGCCGTCGGTGCCGATCGCCACCTGCATCCCGGCGTTCACCGCATCGGTGAAGCGGAACTTGCCGGAGGCGAGTTTCATGTTGGAGGTCGGGCAGTGCAGCGCCTTTACGCCGCGCGCGGCGAGCAATTCCATTTCGGACTGTTTCAGCCAGATGCAGTGCGCGGCGGTAACGTTCGGTCCGAGGAAGCCGATGGAGTCAAGATAGGCCGGTGGGCGCATACCGTGTTTGGCCACGCAGTCCGTCACTTCCTTTTCCGTTTCGGAAAGGTGAATGTGAATCATCAGGCTGTATTCAGCGGCAAACTCCGCGCACCAGCGGAGTGATTTTTCGGAGACCGTATAAATTGCATGCGGGCCGAGCTGGAAAATGATGCGGTCGCTGTACTGAGTACGCTCCTTAAACAGACGTTGATTCTGTTCGATCTGTTCTTTGGCTTTAGCCGGATCGTCGAAATCAATAAAGACGGCGGAGAGGGCGGCACGCAGCCCCATCTCGTCAACGGCGCGGGCGGTGCCGTGCCAGAACCAGTACATGTCATTAAAGAAGGTTGTGCCGGACTTGATCATCTCCAGGCAGGCCAGGCGCGTGCCGTTGTAGACATCCTCTTCGGTGACCTTGCTTTCAAACGGCCAGACATGGTCATTCAACCAGGTGAATAGTTCGAGGTCATCGGCGTAGCTGCGCATATAGGCCATTGCCGCATGAGTATGCGCATTGTGAAACGTCGGCAGGATCGCCTTATTTTTGCCGTCGAGGACAAGTTCTGCAGACTGACCGGAACAGTCACCGATGGTTTTGATGTGGCTGCCGCTGATAAATACATCAACGGGTGCCCCGTTCCATTCGACCTGCTTTATCAGAATGCTCATGGTGGCGACTCTACCTTCCAAGTGTCGGAAAAACCATGTAAAAACCGGTTCTTCTCGGAAGTGCGTACCTAAGAGTTGAAAAAGTTGACTGGTTGTCGT
>JBAWXO010000122.1:0-6063 GCA_037144035.1 Kiritimatiellales bacterium | reverse complement strand
TGCTCTGTGGCCTCTGCGCTCTCTAGTGAATGAAGTGAACGGGTGGTGCAAATTCTTTTTCCGTGTTTTCTGTGTATTCCGTGGTAAAAACTCTTCGGTTAAATTCGCGTCGATTCGTGTTCATTCGCGGTTAAAGGATTTATGTAAATGAGAAAAGTTTCAGAGGTTGATTGGTCAGCGTGGAACCCGAAAGAGCGGGCGACGTTGATGTTTATTCTGCAGAACGGCCAGATGCTACTCATCCATAAAAAGCGCGGCTTCGGCGCGGGCTATTACAACGCGCCGGGCGGACGGCTCGAAGCGGGCGAAACCTCTTTGGAATGCGCCGTACGCGAAACGCAGGAGGAGCTCTGCATCACGCCGCTCAATCCGGTGCATGCCGGGACGCTGATGTTCCAGTTCATCGACGGGCATAGCATTCACGGCGAGGTTTTCACCGCCACGAAATTTGAAGGCACACCGACCGAAACCGACGAGGCGATTCCGCATTGGTTTTCCATCAATGAACTGCCTTGGCACAATATGTGGGCGGATGATCCGGTCTGGTATCCAAAAATGCTCGCCGGAGAAAAATTTGTCGGCCGCTTCACCTTCGACCACAAAACCATGCTCGACCACCAATTGGACTAACCCAAATGAGAAATAACGATATTCTGCGCCGCATCCGCTACACCTTCGACTTGAAGGATTCGAAAATGATGGCCCTGTTTGCTCTGGCGGGACATCCAGCGACCTGGGAGCAGATCAACGCCTGGTTAAAAAAAGACGACGATCCGGCATATCAGGAATGCAACGATGCCCAACTGGCGACGTTCCTGAACGGGCTCATTATCGATAAACGCGGCAAAAAAGAAGGCCCTCAGCCTGTGCCAGAACCCCTTTTAACGAACAACGTCATCTTGATGAAATTGCGGATCGCACTGAATCTGAAAGCCGAAGATGTGCTGGAGATTATGGCTTTGGCCGATATGCCGATCAGCAAACACGAACTCAGCGCGTTTTCCCGCAAGCCGGATCACAAGCACTACCGCGACTGCAAAGACCAGATGCTGCGTAATTTTCTGAAAGGCGTGCAGGTTAAATACTGCTCTGCACGGTAGTTTCCAAGGTTTGGGAAACCCACCTCGCCGTTCCGTCACCCCTCCGCCGGAGGGGGTCAATCATTCGAATCCCGTGCTGCTCCAATTCCCCTCCACTGGAGGGGTAGCCGCAGGCCGGGGTGGGTTGCTCTATGCAACGGCGGGAAGGAAGATAGAGAAGGTGGAGCCTTCGCCGAACCGGCTTTGGACAGCGACTGTTCCGCCGTGCGCCTGAGCGATGTGTTTGACGATGGAAAGCCCAAGACCTGTTCCGCCTTCCTGACGGCTGCGGCCGCTATCGACGCGGTAGAAGCGCTCAAAGAGTCGCTCAAGATGTCTTTCCTCAATGCCGCAGCCTTGGTCTTTCACTGACAGCACGATCCTCACGGCAGTAGCACCAAGCTCGCTACGTGGCGCAGCGCCATTTTCGGCGCAAGCGCCGACCGTGACAATCTTTCCCTCGGCGCTGTATTTGACCGCGTTGCCGATCAGGTTGATGAGCGCCTGCTCAATGAGCGGCGGGTTAACGGTGGCGGTCAGTTCCTCGGTACACTCGACGCGGATGGTGATGTTTTTTTCGGCGGCGCGCCGGGCGCAAACTTCGACAGCAGAATTCACAAGTCCGCAGAGTCCGGTTTTCTGCATCTCCATACCTTCCTTGCCGTCCTGTTCGAGGCGCGAAAGCATCAGCAGGTCTTCGATGATGGCGTTGAGCCGGTCGGCGTGCTTGGCGACAATTTTCAGGAAACGTTCGGCTTCAACTGGATCTTTGATCGCGCCGTCGAGCAGTGTTTCCACAAAACCCTTGATTGAGGTGATCGGCGTTTTCAGCTCATGCGAGACATTGGCGACAAAATCGCGCCGAAGATTTTCGAGACGGCGCAGGCGAGAAACATCGTTGAATACCACGACGGCACCGATACGGCGCCCTTGCAGGCCGAGCAAATTGGTTCCGCGCGCCTGAAGGTAGTAGGTTCGACTATTATTCTGGACGACCAGCTCGCACTCGCAAGGCTCCTGTCCTTTGAGTACTTCAGCGACAAACCGCTGCAGCTTGATGTTCCGGAAGACCTCTTCGATGCTGCGACCCGGCGCAGTTTCAGGCTGGAAGACATTAAAGAACTGTGCGGCGGCTTTGTTCAGACTGATAATATGTCCATCAATGTCTACCGCCAGCACACCTTCAACCATACTGGAAAGAACAGCTTCGCGCTGATTGCGCTCTTTACTGACGGTTTGCAAACGTTCTTCAAGCTGAGCCGCCATTTGGTTCATCGTTCCGGCCAGAGAGCCGATTTCAGTAGAACCGGCTGAACGAAGCCGGTATGAAAAATCACCGGCAGCAAACCGTTCGGCGCCCTGCTTGATGCGTTCCAGCGGCTTTGAAATGCGGCGTGAGACAAACAGACTGAAAAGCGATGCCAGCAATAGGATTACCACCCCACCCCACAGCAGGTTGCGCTCTGTTCCTCGGAGCACTTCATGCATTCTGAGTAAAGGCGTAGCTGCGCGAACCACCCCGACCAGTGCGTTGTCGCGGTAGACCGGCACTGCGACATAGAGCATGGTTTTGCGGACGCTGCTGCTGAAGCGGATGGCTTGCCCGGCCCGTCCCTGCTCCATTGCGATTTTAACCTCCGGCCGGTCGCTGTGATTTTCCATCAGTTCACGCGATTTAACCGACTCACCGGCCACGGTTCCGTCCGGAAGAATCAAAGTGATGCGCGCCGGTGATTTGGAGCCTAGTCTGGCGGCGGTGGCGTTGAGATAGTCCAGATTGTTTGCGTCGAAGCGGTCACGAACCTGCTCGGTAGAGAATAAAGCCAGATCCTCAAGGGTTTCAGCAACCTGCTGACGGTAGAAACGCTCCAAGGCGGAGGTAAAGACAGCAAAACAGACCAGCAGGGTGAAAAAGGTGATGACCAGATGACCGGGATAAATCTGCCAGAAGATGCGCCGTGTATGCATAATTGAACCGGAATATTGGAAAATTAGGAATATTGGAAAATTGGGAGAATATTAAAACGACCCCGCATCATTCCATTCATCCATTATTCCATCATTCCTCTCCTTTTTATTCTTCGTCTTTAAAGCGGTAGCCGATGCCGCGCACCGTTTCGATATAATCGCCCGCCTTTTTGAGTTTCTTTCGCAAGCCGACAACCTGCACGTCGACAGAGCGTTCGGTGACGGGATAGTCCTCACCATGCACCGCATCGACGATCTGGTAGCGCGTAAAGACCCAGCCGGGACGGCGGGCCAGGAAATGAACAAGGCCGAATTCGGTCGCAGTGAGGTCAACCGGTTTCCCGTCAACCGTCACTTCGTGACGGCCGGGATGGATGACCAGATCATAAATACGCAGCACATCTTCCGCATCCGGCACCGACGGAGCCTTCCGCCGCAGCACAGCTTTCACACGGGCGACCAGTACTTTAGGGCTGAATGGTTTGACGATGTAATCCTCGGCGCCGAGTTCAAGGCCGGTAACAATATCGCTCTCTTCGCCACGCGCCGTCATCATGACAACGGGAATATCGCGGCTGGCATTGCTCTGCTTGAGTTCACGGCAGATCTGCAGCCCGTCTTTGCCGGACAGCATAAGGTCGAGCAGAATAAGATCGGGTTTCTTCTTCGCAACGGCTTTCAGACCGGCTTCGCCGGACTCCGCCTCGGTGACGGCGAAGTTTTCACGCTCCAGATTGTAGCGCACCAGTTCGCGGATATCCTCTTCGTCCTCGACAATCAGAATCTGTGTTTTTGAAACAGCCATAATATCCGCACCTGCTTCTCTCTTTTAGACTGTCGCCTCCGGACGGTGACGCACGATGGTTCCCTCGACCAGATAAATGACATCTTCGGCGATATTGGTGGCATGATCCCCGATCCGCTCAATATTGCGCGAAGCCAGCAGCATATCAAGATAACAGCTGATACGGGCGGGGTCTTTCTGAATCTGTGTTTCCACAAACCGGCGGACCTGCCTGCAAAACTGATCCACGGCCTCGTCCGATCCGCAGACCGCTTTAGCTGGCCCGGCATCGAAATTCACAAAAGCATTCAGGCTGTTATGCACCATATCGCGGGCCCGTGTGGCCGCCTGACCGAGCTCGTCCGGCATCGTCAGCGCAGGCTCTTTACACATTTTAACAGCACGCTTGGCAATGTTAGTAGCCAGATCGCCGATACGCTCCAGATCACTGTTGATCTTGAGCACCGCCGTCAGAAAACGGAGGTCCGTCGCCACTGGCTGATAAAGGGCGAGAATTTTCAGCGCCTCCTCCTCCACTTCCACCTCAACCTGATCGACATCGAAATCGCCGCGGATCACCTGCTGAGCAAGCTCTTCATCGCGGGTCAACAGCGCCTTGACGGCGAGAATCAGACTTTCCTCAACCTGCGCGCTGAGAGATAGAATCTGTTTTTTCAGCTTTCCAACTTCGTTAATAAAAACCTGAGACATGATGCTCCTCCTATCCAAATCGTCCTGTTACGTAATCCTGTGTTTCCTGCAGATGCGGGTTTTGAAAAATAGTACTGGTCGGGCCGTATTCAATCAACCTTCCCAGATACATGAAAGCGGTATAATCGCTCACCCGTGCCGCCTGCTGCATATTGTGTGTCACAATTACAATCGTATACTCGCCGCGCAGATCGGCAATCAGATCTTCGATTTTATTTGTGGCGATTGGATCGAGCGCTGAGCAGGGTTCGTCCATCAACAGAACCTCCGGTTCGGCGGCGATGGCACGGGCGATACAGAGACGCTGCTGCTGGCCGCCGGACATGCCGAGCGCGCTTTCGTGCAGGCGGTCCTTGGTTTCCTCCCAGATCGCCGCGCCGCGCAGGCTGCGTTCGCACACTTCATCCAGCACCGCTTTATTGCGCTCACCGTCGATCCGGAGCGAATAAATGACGTTTTCGTAAACACTCATCGGAAACGGATTGGGCTTCTGAAAAACCATACCCATTCGCTTGCGCAGTTCGATCACATCAACCGAAGGCGCATAGACCGGTTCGCCATTCAGTTTCATTTCACCATGGATACTCACCGTGCTGAGCAGATCGTTGATCCGGTTGATTGAGCGCAGTAGCGTGGACTTGCCGCACCCGGACGGGCCGACCAGTGCGGTGACTTTCCCCTTTGGAATGATCATGTTCACATCAAAAAGAGCCTGCTTTGCGCCGTACGAGAGGTTGAAGCCGGACACTTCCAGCAACGCCGTTTCGCGATTCAGCACATCATGCGTCTCGGTCGGAAATGTTTTTCCGGCGGCGATCTCCGCAAGGCGGTTCGATTTCTTTTTCGGTATGCTTTGCATGTCCATATAGCGATCCTTCATTAAAATGCGGCGGAAATAAACTTACGGCGCAGGCGGGTCCGCAGGCGGACAGCCAGCAGATTGAGAAGAAAAATCAGCACAATCAGTAACAGCGTGGTGGTAAAAACCATCGGCTTGGCGGCCTCACTGTTCTGGCTCTGGAACCCGAGATCGTAAATATGGAAGCCGAGATGCATGAAACTGCGCTCGGCATGGACGAA
This sequence comes from Kiritimatiellales bacterium, assembly GCA_037144035.1. GTDB lineage: Bacteria > Verrucomicrobiota > Kiritimatiellia > Kiritimatiellales > Tichowtungiaceae > Tichowtungia. The sequence continues at coordinate 441 of JBAWXO010000122.1, read as the reverse complement.
CGGAGCCACACCGTCCACCGGCAGTTCCGGCGCCAGCTTCACCGCGCCGACGAGCATCAGCGGGGCCACCTCGCCCGCACCGCGGGCCATGGCGAGAATCATGCCGGTCATAATGCCGGGCATGGCGCGCGGCAGAACAATCCGTTTGATCGTCTGCCACTTGCTTCCGCCACAGGCATAGGAACCTTCGCGCATGGAATTCGGCACCGCCGCAAGCGCCTCTTCGGTGGCGACAATCACCACCGGAAGCGTCAGTAGCGCCAGCGTCAGCGACGCCCAGAGAATGCCGCCTTTTCCAAAGGTTGGATTAGGCAGCGAGGAGGCGAAAAACAGTTCGTCAATCGAAGCGCCGACGAGATAGCAGAAAAAACCGAGGCCGAACACACCGAACACAATGCTGGGCACTCCGGCCAGATTGTTGATGGAAATGCGCACAGCGCC
>JBAWXO010000121.1:0-6067 GCA_037144035.1 Kiritimatiellales bacterium | reverse complement strand
AAATATTTTCCGGGCAACTTGAAGGTGGACATTCGGGGTCGTTTGCAAGACAAGATCATGTTTGGCAGCGACTACCCCAGCATGCCCTACGAACGTATCCTGCGTGAATGGGGGGAACTGGGTTACAAGCCGGAGGTGATGGAGAAAATCATGCACGGCAATGCCGAGCGTGTACTCGGTTTGTGAGCAGATGCCCTGTCAGGCGGCTTCAGCCGTGCTGAATCGAAATGGTCTTGAGCACGGTGAAACCATACAAAGCTTCAAAGCCTTTTTCACGGCCCCAGCCACTGGCTTTGACGCCGCCAAACGGCAGCTCAATGCCGATGCAGAATTGCGCAGCTTTTGCGGCGAAGTCAAACTGGGTGTCTTGCAACGTTATCAGGGGGAACTCTGGGCTTTTGCGCTCGAAGGGTACCGTTTGGCGGAAGGTGCCAAATAATGAGCTGGTTTGTCCTCACTAAAACAATTCCGCATACGCAATACATTGCGATTCTGAATCGGGGAACCGAGGTTTAGGGGCGTTCCACAATCCCGTCTAGACACAATTCTCCTTACAAGAGGTCGCCGCTTCGCGGCGAATCCGGAGCCTCTTGCGAGTCTTTCCGTATTCGCCGCGAGAGGCAAACCAAGTTTCAAGTTCGGGAGAAATTCCCGCCCACTTGCCAAACGCGCCATCTACCACAAATTCGCCTGGTCTCTCTTTCGCTTTGCCTTATACGGTCTTCAAACAGTTATGACCGCAGGTAAGTTCTCGCTACACGATAAACCGAAACGGATAGAATAAGCTGGTTTTCTCCCGAGCTGAATTTGCCGGTCTCGTACATATCCTTACTAAGCCGACTTTGTTCAGCCTCCAGACACTTTATAACGTACGACGCCCCGTTTAGCCGGGTATCGTACAGACTGAAACGGCTGATGCGGTCCTGTTTGTCCGCTGGATGCAGCCCCATTCGCGCCCACTTTGCCTCTAAGGCATGAGTCGTCCGGTTGCCTACATCCCACGACCTGTCAGCACGCTGAAAAGTCGTCCCACCCGTTACAGCGGTCTCTGGAAGACCACCAATTAAGCAGTGTAAATGAGTACGCCCTGTTGCTTCGCCCTGCTCCGTACGAAGCGCCCAGAGGAGATTTGGAAAAAACACATGATGCCATTTGGCGAGGATTCTAACCTCGGTATAGAAGGGGATGAAGAGACCCGCCCCGAAGTCTGCCGGGTTCACGGCGCGTTGCGCTCCCTTGAATTCCGCTCCATCACCGTCAACCCGTGTGCCGACTTCTTCCCGCCCCGATTGGTAGGCTCGCTGGGAAAGCAGACTGTGAAGTTTTCCGGATACTGAAAATTAACAGACTGCTTTTTATCCGCGAGGGAATTTCCTCGCCCCGTGCAGAACGGTCAGGATGCGGACGGTGTCCGCCTGAATGTCATACATAACCCGATAATTCCCGACAATGAGTTCACGGGTTTGTTTTTCATTGAGTTCCGGAACAACCCGTCCGGACTCCGCATAAACGACCAGTTGATCGACCACCTCGAAAATTTCGGACAGAACCGAATCAGCGTAAACTTCCGAGTCGCGGGCGATATATTCTCGGATGCTGTCCAGATCGGAAACAGCCGGAGCTGTCCACAAAACCCGGTTCATTTTAAGAACCTGCGTTTAACCTCATCATGAGGGACAACGTGGCCTTCTTCTGCGGCCTGTCTGCCCTTGGCAACTTTCATGTGAACATAGAGTTCATACATCACATCGCCGTAAGAAGCGGTGCCCGGCAAATGATCCGCAATTTCGTGCAGTTCAGATTTTAAGGTTGCTGTGGTCATACATAAAATATCCCGCCCGGAGCCAAGTTTGTCAATTTGTAACTTCATCCCCTTATAGAAGGGGAAGAGACCCGCCCCGAAGTCCGCCGGGTTCCCTGACTTTGCAGGTTGAAAATTCCGTCAGGATAGCGCCGCGCTCTCGCTTCGCGTTCGCTTGCGGTTCCGCCCTCCGGGCGGGAGTTCTCCGCTTTGGGCGGCAAAGAATTCGACGGGGAAACAGGGCGCACGTTATGCGCGGAAAAAGGAGAAGGCGGCACACCGCCTTCTTCACCGCTCCGAAGGCGCTCCGGTTGCTCTCCAGCAGAGCCGTATCCTCCTTCGGAAATGTTTGTCGGAAGTGTGCCGCCAGAAATCATTTTGCACCCCCAGAGCTTCTATATGAGGGTTAAAATTGCTTCTTTGATGGGGTGTGTTAGAGTTTCCCAAGAATCGTAAATAAAACGGAGTTGCGGGTCGATTGGGCAGTCTGGGGGGCAGCGTTTCGCTTTACTTTTGTGTTTGAAGGGCGAACCAGAATCTTCGAGTCCCTCCTCCGGCACCACGCCGTAGCCTTGGCGAAGCTGGGCGCATTCTTCCAGTGATTTTTCCAAGGTTTGTAAAATCGGACTTTTGCCGGCGGGCGGGTTATCGTACTATACGGCCATGCAAAATTTTATTTTGGATACCAACGTCCTCCTTCACGATCCAACCGCCATCCGTCACTTCAAAGAAAATCATGTGATTATCCCGCTGAAGGTGCTGGAAGAGATCGATCAGTTTAAACGGGAGCTCAGCGAACGCGGGCGAAATGCCCGTACGGTTTCGCGGGCGCTGGACGAACTGCGTAAACAGGGCCGGCTCTCCGACGGCGTGAAGCTGGAGCACGGTGGTACCATTCAGGTGATTTTCGCCGATAAGGAAAATCCATTTTCCGTCGGCCTTTCAGCCGACGACCTGATTCTTAAGATGGCGATGGATGTGATGAAATCTCAGCCGGATGTGCGTTGCACGGTGGTGAGCAAAGACATTAATCTGCGCCTGAAGGCCGACGCGCTGGGGCTGGAGGCCGAAGATTATGAGAACGGCAACAGCCGAGAGGCCGATGAAATCTATACCGGTCAAACGGTGATGGATACCGATTCGGCGGCGATCAGTTTTTTTGCGCGCGAAGGCCATGCGGTGCTTCCCGGCATGGATAAGCTTTTTCCCAATCAGTATGTGACGCTGCGCAATTCGCGCGATCCAAAACAAACCATGCTAGCGCGTTATGACGAGGAAACGACCCGGCTGGTGAAGCTGTTGACGATGGGCGAGGGGGCGCCGATTGTGCCGCGTAATCGTGAACAGCGCTTTGCGATGGACGCACTGCTGAACGACAAAATCAAACTGGTGACACTTTCAGGTAAAGCGGGCACAGGAAAGACGTTGCTGGCGATCGCCGCAGGCTATCATCAGGTGATGGACACCCGATATTACAAACGCCTGCTGGTTTCCCGTCCGATTTTTCCGATGGGTCGTGACCTCGGCTATCTGCCCGGTACGATTGAGGAAAAACTCGATCCTTGGATGCAGCCGATTCATGACGCGCTGGAGCTGATTGTGCATACCCGTTCCGGCGCACCGGCGAATAAAAAGGGCGGCGACCTGCTGGCCTCCAATCCGCTGATTGATGTGGAGCCGCTGACCTATATCCGCGGTCGGAGCATCCCGAATCAGTTCATGATCGTGGATGAGTCGCAGAATCTAACGCCGCTGGAGGTGAAAACGGTGATTACCCGCGTGGGGCACGATACGAAGATAGTGCTGACCGGAGACCTCTACCAGATTGATAATCCGTATGTGGACAGCCTGTCTAACGGATTGAGCGCGGTGGTGGATAAATTCCGCAGGGAGTCGCTGGCCGCCCATATGTTGCTGACGGAGGGCGTCCGGTCTGAGATTGCGGAAAAAGCGGCTAATCTGCTTTAAAATCCGCTTCGCTCCTTTACAAAACCGCAGAGGATGGATTACCGTTTTGAGCCTTTAAGAAGGCCTGATAAGGAGAAGCAGATATGCTGTTTCAGCCGAACATGAAAAAAGTTCTCGCGGCACGGGGATACTGTCATTGCAAAAGTGATGCCGACTTCACACGCCATGGCGAGTATGCCCGCAACATTCAGTATACCTTCTCCAAGGAATTTAAGGGATCGCGTGAGAAAATTGTGGATATCATTTTTCTCAGCGCGGATATGCTGAGCGAAAAATTGATGATTGGTTTTTACCGAGAAAATATATCGATTGAAAACGGCGTTTTGCAAAATTCGGATGCGAGTATCCCCCTGACTGAATTTTCGATCGAGGAATTTGAAAAACAGCTGGACCGGCTGATTCCCAAGGGAAATCCCCTGCGAAGTAGCGAGGATGGCGGCGAACCGTTTTAATGGAGCAAGGAAACCGGAACATGATGAACGCACAGAAACTTTTTGCTGACCGGATCGGCGGCGAGCAGTACGGCAAATCGACCGAAATCTACAAATTTGAAAAAATCAAACGGGCCAAAGCCAAGGCGCGCAAGCAGCATTCCGGCCTTGAGATTCTCGACTTCGGTGTCGGCGAACCCGATGGTATGGCGCCAGCGCCTATTCGCGAGGCGTTGAAGGTGGAGGTGGACAAGCCCTCCAACCGCGGCTATTCCGACAACGGCATTCCGGAATTCAAGCAGGCGGCCGCCGACTATATGAAAAATTTCTTCGGCGTTGAGCTGGATCCTGCCACAGAGATCAATCACAGCATTGGCACCAAGCCCGCGCTGGCGATGCTTCCGCTGGCCTTCGTAAATCCAGGCGATGTGATTTTTCAAACCGTTCCCGGCTATCCGGTGATGGCGACGCACACCAAATACCTTGGCGGCAAGGTTGTTGACATTCCTTTGCTGGAAGAAAACGGATTCCTTCCAGACCTTGGAAAAATCGACCCGGCGATGGCCGACCGTTGCAAACTGTTTTACATCAACTATCCCAACAATCCGACCGGTGCAGTGGCGACGGATAAATTTTATGACGAGCTGATTGCCTTCGCGAAGAAGCACAACATCCTCATCGTACAGGATGCGCCGTATGCCACGCTGGTTTATGATGCTCCGCGGAAATCTATTCTTCAGCGCCCTGGCGCGAAAGAATGTGCCATCGAACTGCATTCGATGAGCAAAGCCTATAACATGACCGGCTGGCGCCTTGCTTTCTTCTGCGGCGCGGCATGGGCGGTCGATGCGCTGGCGATGATCAAAGACAACTGCGACAGCGGGCAGTTTAAGGCCATTCAGCACGCCGCCTGTAAAGGAATTGCCGATCAGCGTTTGGCTGAAGGTATCTGTAAACACTACGAACAGCGTCTGCGCCGCATGGTTGAAGTTTTGCGGAGTGTTGGATTTAATGCCAGAATGCCTGGCGGTACGTTTTATTTGTACGTTAAAGCACCGAAGGCGGCGGGGAGCGTGCAGTTTAAAAATGCGGAAGAAGTTTCGCTCTATTTGATCGAAAACTTCGGAATCTCCACCGTGCCGTGGGACAACACCGGACCGTTCATCCGCTTCGGCGCGGTGTTTGAATCCGCTGGCGATGCCGATGACGAGCGCGTTCTCAGCGAACTCGCCGCACGCCTCAAAAAGGCCGATCTGAAGTTTTAATCTTCAGGCGAAGCGGTGATTCGACTAAGGGCCCTGCGTGAACGTTCCGGCAGGGATCCTGTGTTATAGAAGGTGCGGAGAATTTCCAATGCCTGGAAACTTTCCTGTAGTTGCTTTTCCAAGCGTTGGAAAGCCAGATGCTCCAGTTCCTTCTTGTTCATGATTTCGGCCAGCGGCGCATCGCCGTACGCATTTTGTCCGGCATAGGCTGGCAGGCGTCCGAGAGTCCGCAGTAGATCGCGCTGCAGGTCGTCCGGCTGGGCGGCCAGTAGCTCTGCGCAGAAAAACTCATAGCAGACCGGCGGACGACCGATCTCAAGCGTACAGCCCGTTTCTGTTAGAAATCCGTATCGGTCGCTCTCCAGCTCATCGCGGCCGTGCAGCAGGCGCAGGAAGGGGCTTTCCAGGGCCTCTTCGCACAGATCGGCGCGGCAGCAGCAAGCGGTGCATAGTTCACAAACATCACGGCACTGCGCGCTCACCAGTTCCTGCACGCCACGCTCCAGTTCGGCATACTCTTCAAGCAGATGCTTCAGTTTTGTTTTCATGAGTTCAGCTTTTTGATCAATTCCAGAATCTCCTTAAGCTGGGAGGCGATGGTG
>JBAWXO010000120.1:0-6095 GCA_037144035.1 Kiritimatiellales bacterium | reverse complement strand
GGCGAAACGCGCTTCTGGTTGGCGTAGTCGAAAACGGCAATACCGGTCTTGGCCAGCACAACTTCCGCGCCGCCCGCCTTCTTCGTAATGCGGTAAAAGATGTCGCACCCGAGACGGCTGAAGTCGCCGGCGGCTACTTCGATCTGCAGAATATCCCCTGCGAAAGCCTGCGCTTTGTAGATCACGGCCGAATCGAGCATAATGGTGCCGTAGCCTTCTACGTCAATTTCGCTGTAACCGAAGGATTTGAGGAAGCGGACGCGAGCTTCGTGTATCAGATCCAGGACATTGGAGTTTCCAAGGTGCCCGCCGTAGTTGATGTCAGTGATCCGGACGGTCAGCGCGGTTCTAAAGGGATAGACCGTTGGCATTTCGAGTTTTATACGGGCCACGAGAGCCTCCTTCGTCGGCGGTTAATTGGTCAGTTGGTTGTTCGTTATCGGGCAGAATAAACAGAACAGGCGGCATTGAAAGTCCGGTTTTGAATAAACTGCCCCGCCCCTTTCTCAGGCCGGAAGCCGAAGAAGCAAATTTTCCCTGTTTAATGGTTGATTATGTCAATCTGCGCGGGTAGTTTACGTCGCTCATTTTAAAACGATAAGCCTTTGGAGAAGAACCATGAGAATTCGCCGTTCAATGCGTAAAAAGCCGCTTCGCCGTCCGACCAAAAAAGCCGGACCTAAGCGTTACCGTATCGCCCAGCAGAAAAAACGTCTCGCCGGAGCCGGTATCACAGAAGCTGTCCTTCGCCGGATGACCAATAAAGACATCCGCGAAGCGCTGCAGAAAACCAAAGCCTAAAGCTGGTTTGAACGGTTTTCTTTCTGTATAACGCCCCGAAGTTTCGGGGCGTTTTTCATTGGAACAGGAAAAGCGGATGAGTAAACGGAATATCATTCTGGTCGGATTCATGGGAACCGGTAAAACGGTGACCGGCAGTGTGCTGGCGCGGCGCACCGGCATGAAACTGGTCGATATGGACACCCTCATCGCGGAGCGCCGGGGCAAAACCATCCCGGAGATCTTTGCTCAGGATGGCGAGCCCGCCTTCCGTGTACTGGAGCGCGAACTGGTCAAAGAGCTTTCAGCCCGCAGCGGCCTGATCATTTCCACCGGCGGCGGCATTGTGCTGAATCCTGATAATATCGCTGATTTTCAGAAAAGCGGTCTGGTGATCTGCCTGACCGCCTCTCCGGACGTTATTTTCCAACGAGTGGAAAAAGATACGAACCGTCCCCTGCTTTCAGGAGACAAGAAGGCTCAAATCTGCGCGCTGCTGGAAAACCGCCGCCCCCTGTATGCCGCCATCGCCCATGGCATCCATACCGACGGGCTGACCGACGAACAAACCGCCGACCGGATTCTGGAGCTCTACGCGCTTGAATCCTGCGGCTGAAAAGATAAGAGTACCCGCTTTCAAACTAGGAGCTTGCCATGATGGATAACGAAACCGCCCCGCAACATGACGATTTGCAGAAAAAACAGGAGCTTGAAAAACACGAGGTAACGGAAGTCGTCGGATTTCTGAAGCGTTACGGAAAGCTGATCGGTACAGGTGTTCTTGCAGCGACATTGACCGTACTCGCTTCCAAAGGGCTCGCGAGTCATAAAGCCTCCCGACTGGTCAAGGCCGAGCAAGCGCTGATGTCTGCAAAAACTCCGCAACAGCTCGAAGAAGTGGTAACCCAGTATGGCTCGACACCGTCCGCGCCGGTCGCCCTGCTCGATATGGCGAAGACCCTTTTTAATATCGGTGACTATGCGCAAGCCCGCGCGCAATACGAACGCTTCCTGAAAAAGTACAGTACGAATGCCATGCGCCCGACAGCAGAACTCGGACTGATCTATTGCACCGAAGCGGACGGTGATTTCAACGGCGCGGCCGCGCAGTTTGCCGACTTCGCCAAAAAACACAGCAGTAGCTATTTGCATCCCACAGCCATCCTGAGCGTCGCCCGCTGCATGGAACAGGCTGGGCGGAAAGATGATGCGCGCGTGGTGCTCGAAGACTTCCTGACCCAGAACGCCGGTACGGCGTGGGCCGGAACAGCTGAAACCGCGCTGAAGCAGCTGAACGAAACGGCTCAGCAGAAATAAATCATCCCTCTTCGCCGGCGGCTTCTTCCGCCATCAGCGCGCCGCGCGCGCTAATGTAAGGCCCGGGAAACAGATCGGTGAACTCGTCCGGATTCTTCCGGTACATCTCACGCACACTGCGATAGGCCTGCCGCGGATAACGCAGAACATCCTCCAGCTCAAACGTCGCCGTGTTCTGAACCGCGAAAAGCAATTCGGTGGCAGTTGAATCCTGCACGTTAAGAAGCAGCTGTTTTTCGGCCGGCGGCACGCGCTTCATGTTCTGCATGTGGATGGTGTATTTGATATACTCCACCACCCGTTCCTCCATGCCCGCCTCGATGATAAAGACCAGTTCGACCAGCTCGGCGCGGGTGAAAACCAGCCGCACGCGCGGCGGCTCGATGTCTGCTGGAAGCGCGGCGCGCAGCTCCTCCATGCTTCTGTCAAACTCGTCGAGGATCTCCTCGCGCGAAACAGCGACGTCCGGCATCCAGTGAATCAGGATGTTACGGTCGGGATCGTGGTAAAGCAGTGGCTTGTCGATACGGAACGAGGCTTCGCACGATTTACATAGAACGCGGTTCAGCCGGTTTTCGAACAGCGCAACTTTCAGTTCCGGCTGCTGCGTCACGTTGATGGAATCGTAAAGCTCCACCTTCTGTTCGTGCCCGCACTTCGGGCAACGGATATTATAAGTTTTCTGTGCGCTCACTAAAAACTCCTTATGCGTAATGCGTAACTAGGATTGTCCAATACGCAATACAAAGTACGCGGTCTCAATACTTCTACACTCTCCGGATGCGTGATTCATCATAACGGTATTCCGGTTCGAGACTCTCGCCCGGCCAGCCGAGCGGAAAAAGCGCGAACGGCTTGAACTGCTCCGGAACGCCGAACACCTTGCGGCAGCCCGCCACGCGCGGTAGAACACCGATAATCGCGATCCAGACCGTGCCTAGCCCCATGTCGTGCGCGGCCAGCTGAAGATTCTGCGCGGCGCAGGAGCAGTCCTGCGGGCCGAAACCCTTAAACTTTTCGAGCGACTCGTCCAAACAGATTAATACGGCTGCCTGCGCCTGCTTAAACATCGCGTTGCCTTCGTCTACCGCATCGGCCAGCGCGTCGAGCTTTGCACGGTCGGTTGTCACCACAAAACGCCATGGACGTCCGTCGCCCGCGCTCGGCGCATTCATCGCAGCCTCCAGCAGCGTTTTAATCTGCGCTTCCGTCACCGTCGTTTTTTCAAACGCACGGATGCTTCGCCGCGTCATGATCGTTTGAATCGTTTCCATAAATTTTATTTTTCCTTTGGTGGACTGCCCTCTACCCGACAATCCAATATTCCAGCAATCCATCGCTCCAGAACTAGAGCCCCAGCATGAACTGAAACGCCTTATCCCAGAATTCCGGCAGGTGTTCATGGGCGAAGTCCGGATAAACTTCCAGCGATTTCTTCGACTTGATTTTGTTGTACGCCGCAAACTGCGTGGACGGCGGGCAGATGGTGTCCATCAGTCCGACGCCCATCATCACCTCAGCTTTAATGCGCGGCGCCAGGTGCTGAACATCGATGTACCCAAGCTTTGTAAATATCTCTTCTTCGCGTTTATGTTGCGGGTCATGCCTGCGGAAAAAATCTTTCAGCTCCACATAGGCGTCCTTCGCTTGATCCATCTGCCAAACACGAAGGTAATCAGATAAAAATGGATACATCGGCGCGGCACGCTTGATGCGCGGCTCCAGCGCGGCGCAGGCCAGCGTCAGCCCTCCGCCCTGACTGCCGCCCATCGCGCCGACGCGTTTTTCGTCTACGTCCGGCATCTCCATCACAATTTTTGCCAGCTGAGCGGTATCGAGATAAATCTGCCGGAACAGCAGTTTCCCCGGCACGTCATCGAGGCCGCGAATAATCTGCCCGCGATGGGTATTACCCTTCACGCCACCGCTGTCTTCCGAAAGTCCGCCCTGCCCGCGGCAGTCGAGCGCAGCTACCGTAAATCCGGCGGCGGCATAACCCAGCTTATCGATCCAGTCGCCGCAATTTCCGGAATAGCCGTGGAACTGCAGAATCGCTGGATGTTTTTTGGCGGGCTTTTTCGGCTGAAGCAGCTTGGCATGAATCCGTGCGCCGCCGACACCGGCAAACCAAAGATGCGAGCAAGTCGCGAAAGGGGTCTGAAATTCCGCATCAGGAATAATTTCGATCTGCGGCTTGATCGCGCGCATTTCGGCCAGCGCCTTTTCCCAGTATGCGTCAAAGGTTACGGGCTTCGGGTTGATTCCCTTGTAGGTCTTCAGCTTCTCAAACGGCATATCAAACAATAGCGGCATAATTATTTTCCTTTCTTACCGGACTCAAAATACCGATCCGTCTCATCCTTGATCACTTTGGACAGCACTAGCAGCCCGATCAAATTGGGAAGAGCCATCAGACCGTTCATCAGGTCGGAAACATTCCAGACCAGTTCCAGCCGGGTCATACAGCCGACCATCACCGCCGCGATGAAAATGATGCGGTAGATGCGAATGGAGCGCGGGCCGAGCAAATACTCGATCGCTTTCTCGCCATAATAATTCCAGCCGATCAGCGTCGAATAGGCGAACAGCGCGGTGGAAATCGCCACAATAATCCGGCCGGGCTCGCCCAGCGTTTCGGCAAAACTGGCGCTGGTCAGCTCGCCGGGGCTGATGCTCTGCGTCCACGAAGTCGCCGTCAGGATCACCAGAGCCGTCATCGTCCAGACCACCAGTGTATCAATAAACGTCTGCGTCATGCTCACCAGCGCCTGCTTGACCGGATCATGCGTACGCGCCGCGGCGGCGGCGATCGGCGCTGAGCCAAGACCGGACTCGTTGGAAAACACCCCGCGCGCAATCCCGAAGCGCATCGCGGCGGCGATCGTGGCGCCGGCGAACCCGCCGGTCGCGGCGGCCGGAGAAAACGCGTGACGGAAAATCAGCGCGAAGGCGTGCGGAATTTCGCCCGCATTCAGCACCAGCACAGCCATCGAGGCGATCACGTAGCCGAGAATCATCACCGGCACGAGAAATGAAGTGAAATTACCGATCGAGCGGATACCGCCGATAATCACCAGCGCCGTCAGCACCATCAGCACCAGCCCGGTGACCCACGGTTCAATATGAAAGACCGTCTGGAAAATTGAGGCGGTGGCGTTGGCCTGCGTCATATTGCCGATACCAAACGTCGCCAACGCGGTGAAGATGGCAAACAGCGTTCCGAGCCACGGAAGCCCGACGCCTTTGGAAAGATAATACATCGGGCCGCCGCGCATCCCGTGCGGCCCGTGCTCGCGGTACTTCACCGCCAGTACCGCCTCGGAATACTTCGTCACCATCCCGACCAGACCGGTCATCCACATCCAGAACACCGCGCCGGGGCCGCCCAGCGTAATCGCCGTCGCCACGCCGACGATATTGCCGATCCCGACCGTTGCCGCCAGCGCCGTCATCAGCGCCTGAAAATGGCTGATGTCGCCCGCGTGGCCATGGTCTTTTTCCCAGATCATGCGAAATGCCATCGGTAGCGCGCGGAATTGCAGCCCTTTAAGCAGGAACGTTAAATAAATGCCGGTCCCGACCAGCAGAATCAGCATTGGCGGACCCCACACCCAGCCCGACAAAATGGAAATCAGTTTTTCAAATGTTTGCATGCGCGCCCTTCCTCAAAATGAATTCGGGGAGTGTTAAACATTCCGCCCGCCTTCCGCAAGCGAACAGAGCAAATTAGACTGTGCTTTGGGCCGGGCGGCTGTCCCGGGCGTCCCTACCTTGCAAAGGTGGAGCACGATCTCCGAGCGTGCTTAAACGCGCCCGGAGGTCGCGTTCCACCAATTCATCGCCGTTTGGAAAAATCCACTGCGAACGATTAATTTGCTACCACTCAAAGCCTGCAACCCGAAAACCTAAGTTGAAGCGGCCTTCTGAGGAAAAACCTCCTAATTTCCGAGGCGAAAGACATTCCATTTTTCAACTTCGGCGAAGTTGACTTTGATGGC
>JBAWXO010000119.1:0-6104 GCA_037144035.1 Kiritimatiellales bacterium | reverse complement strand
CAATATACTTCACGGGCAGGTGCCCCACCCTGATAAAATCTGCACCCAAGCGACTTCACTATCACAGTCAACACCTCGTTCGCACACCCCCAAGATACCGCGCAGATCAGAGAAATCGCAGTCCTGTTTTCACATTCACTATTGGAATACCATAACCGGTTACTGCCTGTCCCTGTACTCCAGATAAGTTTTTAAAACTGCCTTCTCCACCCGGTTTAACGCTTTTCGAGCACGGCGCGCACCATCGCTTCATATCCTTCCACCGGAACGTAGCCGGCAATGGAATTGCCACTGCCAAGCGCATAGCCGGTGCATCCATCGGTCTGCTCAATGATGGCGGCACAGCGCCGGTAGATTTCATCCGGATCCGCACGACAGAGAAAGTCCACATCAATGCCGCCCATGATGGCGATACGGCTGCCGTATTTCACATAGGCTTCTTCAACAGACAGAATAGCATCCTCATAAGAATGTTTTGCATCCGCCTGAACATCCTCAATGATATCAGCCCAAACCTCTTTCAGCTCTCCACAGGAGTGCAGCATTACCGGAAGGCCCGCATCGTGTGCCAGCTTGGCGATTTTACGATGCCAGGGAATCACATATTCACGCAGAAACGCCGGCGGCATCAGCGTCTGGGAGCGGAACCCCCAGTCATCATTGAGCATAATTGCGCCTAGACTGTCGTACTGCAGCGCCTCTTTGTAATGAACAAACAAGCAGTTGCCAACGGCATCAGCAACCTTGCGCACGAGTGCCGGATCATCCATCTGCATAAAGCAAAGATTTTGGTAGCCGATCAGCTCAATCATGTTCTCCTCAACCCCGCCCTTGCTGCAAATCATAAACTTCATACCCTCGGGCAGATCTCCGGCCGCGCGCTCAAGAACCGCATACGCATCGGGATGAACGCTCTGGAACGGATAGGCCTCAAAGCTTTCTTCATCAAAAATGATGGCCCCGTCATTCATGGACCGGCTGGCCTTCTCTGCGTGGTCATTGTTCGAGGGAAACGTCACCATGTCCGGGAATTCCCATGCTGGAAGCAGACAATAATCATATCCGCCGTTACCTGCGGCACGAATCAAACGGCGCACGCGGTCTTCGGGCGAACCACCTACGGCGAGCGAATTGCCTGCCAGTTTTTCAAGCACCGGCCCGTCCATATAGAACTCAAACAAAACCGGGCGATCCGGCTTTTCGCGCCGCAACACCTTCAGCAACTGATTAAAATCGGGTTCATATTTCACCATTTCCTCCTTTTTAAACTTTAAAAACTCCATAACCGAACGGCTTCACTGTTACGGTCAGCATCCCGTTCGCATACTGCAGTTCACACCCATCCGCCAGCAGTGCCTGCCCGTCAGCACCGGAAAAATATAGATTCAACTGCTGAAGGCTGCGTGTTGGGTTTACGGCAATCAGATAACGGCTCCCGTCCCGCGCGCGCTCATAGACCAGCGGATAGCTTTGCCCTTCGGGATTTAAAAAAGTTATTTTTCCCGCAGCGCCCAATGCCGGATGCGCATTGCGCAGCGCGACGAGACTCCGGACAAAATTGAGCAGAGAACCGGTATCCTCCTCCTGCGCCGCAACCGCAGGCCGATCCGGATAGGGATCAAGCGGCAGATAAAGCATTTCTTCCGGGGCGCTTGAAAAACCGGCATTGAATGAATCGTCCCACTGCATCGGCGTGCGGGTTCCGGCCCGCTCGCCCTCCGGCGCGCCGGCGTTCGGCGCAGTGATTCCCTGCAGCGTGGAGCCCTCTTTCGACGGAGTGTCCGGCACAAAACGCATACCAATCTCCTCCCCGTAATAAATCAGGGGAACCCCCGCCTGCGTCATAAAGAAAACCCAGGCCGGACGCAGTCCTTCCCAACCGCGCGGACCGCACCGCAAGCGCTGAAAGTCATGATTGGCGGTCGGCAGACAGATGTATCCGCGCCCCGCCGTCTTCTCCAGCTGCCGCTGATATTCACCCCGGAACAGAGTTAGAGATCCTTTGCCGTCCGCATCAAAATAACAGGGTCCCTCTTTAGGCGGCAAGGTTCCCGTTCCATTGAAAAACAGGGAGGGATACCCGGGCGCATTGAAATGCATCATAAAATCGAGATGAAACCCAGCTGGGATTGAAACCTCCGGCAGACTCCATTCAGCAATAAGCGCCCGATCCGGATAATGAGCATCCAGCCACTTCCGCACCTCCTGCCACAACTCGACGGTCGCACGGTTTCCCCGCTGATCACCGCCCTTAACCAGAGAGGCCGCCATATCCACGCGAAATCCATCACAGCCGCGATCAAACCAGTACGCCATAATCCGGCGCAGCTCCTCGCGGTTCCTCTGCGGCCCCGGCGCATCCACCGGATCCTGCCAGGCCTCAACCGGAGTTTCCCAGCCATAGTTCAGTGCCGGTTGATACCAGAAAAAATTGGCGCAGAAATCTCCCTTCGCCGGCCCCTCCTCCGGATCAAAATCACGGTTCAGCCAGATATAACGGTTTGAGTCCGGATTTTTCGGATCGGCGACCTCCGCCTTGAACCATGGATGCTCCATGGAGGTATGCCCCGCCACCAGATCCAGAAGCACTTTCATTCCCTGGCGGTGCGCCTGCTCAAACAACTGGCACAGATCCGCCTCCGTTCCGTAGCGCGGCGAAACTTTGTAAAAGTCGCGCACGTCATACCCCGCGTCCCCGAACGGGGAATCGAAACAGGGATTGAGCCACAACACAGTTGCCCCCAACCGCTGGATATAACCCAGGCGGTGAATCACCCCCTGCAAATCACCGATCCCATCCCCGTTGCTATCCTGAAATGACGGGGGAAAAATCTGGTAGATCACAGCCGACCGCAACCATTCGGTAGCAGAGACCATCATATCGCCAGCCGCGTACAAATTCAGCGTGTTATATGGATTCACAAATTCTCTCCTTATTAAGGACGGGTTCTCTGACCGGCCTGAATGTTCTGAAGCATACGAGTCATTTGTTCAACCCTCTCCGACTCCTGCGCAGCCAGATTGCCATCAGCATTCTTTTATTGCTCCGAACCTGCGATCAATTTCCTGCCGGGCCAGTTCGACGGCGCGACGGGCTTTGCCGACATCGCCGTGCAGGGTGTAAACATCGCGGACGACGAATTCCAGATTCAGCGCTTTGCCGGCGGTCGCATCCAAGGTGCTGCGGATTTCGGCGGACCAGGCGGCTTCGTCGAGTTTTATATCCACACCGAGCAAATTCGGATTGGGTTTTCGCGAGAAAACCATGTTTCGTCCGGCGAGTGCTTCTGCCATGAAGTTCTGGTTGGCCCAGCGGGAAATGGAAACGGCTTTCAGATTCGGCAGCTGACTGAGCGAGTTTTCCCAGATCGGATCGGCCGGCTCGCAGCAGCCCCAGTAGACCAGTCCATACATTTCCGCCAACTCGCGATAGTAGGGGAAAATAAATTCGTGAAAAAGCTCCGGGGAAACCCCAACGGTTTCCTGACTGTCCATTCCCGCCCACAGATCCCGTGTGCGGACATTGCCGTCGACTTTCCGTTCAGGAAGCAACGTGGTGAAGTTATAGCAGGTTCCGCAGGTACACTGGTTTCCGTTATTGAGGGTCAGCAACCCTTCAGCCTCAGCCCAACGACTCATGAGGACGGCATTATCACGCATCAACGCCATGATTGCATGGAGCTTGTCGGGGCAGTCGTACATCGCCATAAAAAGGGTTTCCATGGACATCAGTCGCATCAGTCGTTGAGTCATGTTGTTGCGAGCGTAGGTTCCGCCGTACACACTGCAGCGGATCTCGACCGGCAAAATGTCGCCGAAATTTTCCTCCAAAAACTCCTTTTCCGCCGCTGTGGCGGTGCGGTCAACACGGAAGGAGGCCGGACTGATCATGCCGAAGCCGTCTTCGAGATTTTTGATCGGATGTTCAAAGTGGTATCCGGTAGCCACACCTTCAGAATCCTTGACATGCGTGGTTTCGATTTCGATGCCGAATTCGTTGTATTCGATGTGCCAGTCCATATCGAGTGTGTTCGGGCAGACCTGATCGTCGTTGAGAATTTCATGGTGCCGGATATGGCGTAAGAAGGTGCGCTCCAGTTTCTTTCCGTATTCACTGCTGCATTGGAGCAGGGAATCGGGCAGAAAATCGCGGTCAAACGAGAACGCCTCGATGGCAAAAGGCGGGCGGGCTCCGGATACGCCGTCGTTCATATCCATCCAGAGCTTTTTGCGAAGCTCCATCACCGGCAGTGCAGCCAGTTCAGTCTGCCGTTTTGCCAGCGTGCGCAACCGGGTGACTTCTTCTTTTGATAGTGTGTATGCTGTCATAAGGATCTCCTGTAACCGTTCTTTAATTTTGCCGGACTATTTTGTGCGCGGCGTTTTACTCTCAGTTCAGATTAGCCACCGAGTTCAACCATCCGTTTGCGATAGTGCAGGTAGTTTTCGAGCGATACCTCAGCGGGAACTCCGTGATCGCATGCAGGAATATAACCGCCGCGTGCTTTCATAGCCGGAATGATCCGCTCGAGTTCGGCATCAATGGCTTCTTTGGATTTTGCCAGAATCCGTTTATCGATTCCGTGGATCATGATCAGATCCGGGTAGTCTTTGCCGATCTGTACGACATCGCAGCCGGAGGCCACTTCAAACGGGCTCATGACGTCCATACCGATGTGCTTTGCATAGAGATCAATGACCGGCATGGCTTTCCCATCGGTATCGAGCTGAACATGCAGTTTACGTTGCTGATCCATTTGCCGTTTACGGGCGTTGCCGACGATGATGCGGTAGTAAGGCATGAGAAACTCTTCGATCATCTCCGGAGAAATGAGCGGGCCGTTGTTGTAACAGATATCTTCACCGATAAAGAGTTCGTCCAGCGAAATATGCTGCTGGGTGTGTGCGATGATTTGATCGGTCAGTTCGCACCAGGTTTGCAGGCAGTCATGAATCAGTCCGGGGTCGTCATAAAACATGTAGAGCAGATCTTCCGGGCCCATCAGGCTGCGCAGAAACATATAAGCACCGATGAATCGTTGGGTCATAAAATAGCCCTGCTTCGCCTTGGTGACGAGCCCCGGCATGGCAGCGGCCAGCACGGCCTGCCGTTCAGAGGTCTTAAACTCCAGCCGCCATTTTACGTTTTCCTGCCAGCTCTTCATATCTTTGACCGGATGATCAAGGTATTCAGGCATAAATCCCGAGCGGACGTCCTGAAACATCAGCACTTTGCGTCCGGCAGTATCCTGAATCACTTCAGTCCCGTCAGGGCGTTTTTCCAGCACCTTTTCGTCAAAGGCGGGATAAAAAGGGGCTTCGCACCATCCGGCATTGAAGTGCTGGACTCTGGCATCGGGATCGAAGCTGAAGTAACGGTTCCATTCGTCAGAATACTCAATGAGATCCGCCGGCAGGCCTTGTTCTTTCCATGCGGCAGTAGAATAGTACCAGCCCTCAAAATGATAAATCGGTGCATTCGGGGTCCGGTTGTATACCGCGCGGAACTTGCGCACGTGTTCCGGCATCTGATCGTCCGACAGCATTCCATTAATTCCATCCTCTTTTCCCGTATTCACTAAGACTCCTTTCATCCATTAAAAAAACACAATTTTAAAAGCCTCACACATGATCCGCATATTCACCCTAACTGCGTGCGATTCGGTAAATTGCATCAATATTTTCATCGTTCATATCTGTCCAGCGTTTCTTCCGGACCTCCATCACCGGCAGTGCAGCCAGTCCGGCCTGCCGTTTTGCCAGCGTGCGCACCCGGGTGACTTCTTCTTTTGAGATCGTGTGCTTCATGTCAGTCCTTCATGTTATACCAGCCATTGGTTCCATTGCCGTAATCCGGAACCATAGCCCCGCTGTTTTCACTCCATTCAAAGCCTCGCGGAGCAAAGATGTTCTTCGCCATCACAACTCCATTGCTTTCCACGCTAAACTCGAAATCTCCATATCCGGCCGGGTTTCCTTTAAACATCCGGGCACCGAGAATGATACCCGACCGGGCTCCCGTGCGGTCGCGCTGCACGAGCAGGCTGGCGGCCTCTGCGCAAAGGCCGTCCGCCTCAAGGAAAGATTTATCCACGGCGGAACGG
>JBAWXO010000118.1:0-6106 GCA_037144035.1 Kiritimatiellales bacterium | reverse complement strand
GTTAAACAGGAAATACCATGGCCCTTCCTTTTTGCAGAACTTTTAGGACACTACCGCAAAACCTGCCCAGCGGTCAGGTTCCACCTTGAGGATGGAGCACAGAAGAAGAAAAACAGCACAGAAGAAAGCGTGCTCGGCGATCCCGCTCCACCTTGAGAACAGAAGATAGCCAAGCCCCCCCGCCGCCTTCCCGGAAACGGAAACCGGCGGGGCAGGCAGTAAACAATCAAATTTCAAAGAATAATATTCTTCGACAGAAGGCCTCTTACTATCAGCACTTTCTATTCAATTTGTCGCAACAAGGCAGGCGGGACGCCTGCGATACGTACCGCCGCCGTCTCGGCGGCCTTGTCTCCATTGCGACCAACTAACTCGAAAGTGCTCTATAAGGGGGGAATCAACCGGCGGACGGGAGCAGGATGCCGCGACGAAAAAATATCTTCATTTGAAGAGCTATGACGTGGCGAATCAATCCATCCGGAAGAGTCTCTAAAAGTGTACTTCCGTGACCCATCTTTATTTTCAGGGTTTTTGAATCTACTTCGTTGCCCTTCGTTTATGTAAAACGAAATTAATACTATTAAATCCATCAGTTCATCAGCGGGACGACTAAATTCTCCCGCTGAATTTTTCGCTCGGCCAGCGGAAGTTTTTCCACCATCCGTCTGTAAGACTCATCTTGATAGACGTCAGCAGCCTGCAGGAGGAGAGGGAAGAGCCGCATACGCGACGCCTCATCGATGTCCTTATAGGGCCAGGGGCGCGCCGGGTCGGAATAAGGCGCCACAAAATCCAACGCTGTGCGGATGCGCGAGTCGCCGGCATGCCAGAGATCCACGCCAGCGTGCCCGGCCAGAGTGGCGAGATAAAACATGGCTTCGAGATTATAGAAGCTGTAATGCAGACTAATGGGCCGGGCCAACTCTTCCGGCTGCGAGCCGTCCGCCTTGATTTGCGCCAGAATCCGCTTCTGGATCGCCGCTTCAGCGACCTGTTTGGCATAGGCGATATCGCCTGCGAAAAGGGCGACGTGAACAATTTGCACATCGAAGAAAGTTCCGTGATTATTTTTCGACGCCGATTCATCCTGAGCCAGCTTGTTGGTCTTAAGCCAGTTCAGGTATTCGGAGAACCACGCATGCAAGGCGGTCTTTTCTTCAGCGCTCAGCGCCGGCGAATCTGAAATCAAAACGATCCCGTCGATAATCACGTTAAACTTTCGTCCGTCAAGAACTCCGGTTTTGCGGCCCGCATCCCTTCCGAGAATCGCCTGCGGAAAATTCAGGTTGGGATTCATGTGGGTTTCGGGCGCCAGAAACCAGGTCCGGAGCAGCAGCGCCGCCCGCTCGGCATAGCACTCTTCGCCGGTCAGGTAATAGGCCATACCCAGCGCTTCCATGCTGCTCGCCAGCTTGCTCAATTGGGTGTAATCGGAATTAGGTCCTTGTGAGTCCGGATTGGTTATGCCGTCGCGCTGGATGTAGGGCAAACCGTCCGGCTTGCTCGAATCCGGCCACCAGTACCGTGCCAGACTCGTGTAATCATGTTTGTCGCCGCTCGGCGGAACGGTGTGTTTGTTCATCACAGAAAACGGACCTTCCGCCATCGCCTTCTCGGCATCTTTAAGCAGATTGCTGTAGGCGGGCTGTAAGGCTGCAGCCCCAGCCAGAATACGCTGCTTGCTCGCAACCAGCCTACGACCGTCCATCAAAAGGGTTGGCGGGATTTCAGGAGCCGGGGCGATTTTTTCCGCGCTGCCGCTGCGGTGAGCGCAACCACTGCCGCTGACGGCCCAGAAACCGGAAGCTGCAATCAGCACTCCCGTGCGAAAAATTCGTTTACTGCAACAACTGCTTTTCATTCCATTATCTCCATTTTTTATGCTGGATTAAATAAACGTTGCGACCACAGCCTTCCTGTAGCCGCCCTCAATGAGGGCGGCAAAAAACCGCGCCCACCGTGCGCGGCTACAGTCGTTCCAAAAATACTCCTACCGTGGATGCCAGAAAAAAACCGGCAAAGCGACTACTCTCCCAGAAGGTACAGCGAAAGAGAACCGGAAGTTCCGGGCGGCAGAATTTGCGAAACCTTTACATTGTCGATTGCGTATCTGAGCCCGACCGCCGTCGTGGTCGCCCCGAACCCGACTCTGGCCAGACCATTCGTGCCGGCGCTGATACCGGTTCCGCCGCCCTGCAGAAGCCCGCCGCCGATGTATACATTATCCATCCAATAGGCAACGGAGTCTGCCGGCACATTGGTACTGCCACCGTTGGGATCGATGTATGCGACAGGCGCAACCGAATCGTTCACGAAAAAACTCACCTTGTATGCGGTTCCGACGGCGACAGGTATGTAAGTAGCACCAATTGCGGTCGGAGCGGATCCAGCCTGAAAGCGAGCTGTACCGTTGTCATAAAGCCGCAATGTGGCAAAACGATTCGCGGAAGACCCCGATGACCCGCCCGCGGTCACTACAGCCGCATTTATGTAATTACCAAGAATTCCATCCACCCGTAAGGGAGAAAAAGAAAAGTCGAACCGGATCGCATACTGAGGCGCACTGAAGTCCTGCTCCAACCTGACGCCAAGCGGGCCATTGTCTACATACTCAATCCCGCTACCCGTTCCGGCTGTATTCGTAGGGCTGCCAATCACCGTTAGAGAGCTAACGCCTGGATTATTGGCTATATTGCATATCCAAGGGGCAGGCGGTTGCGAACCAATCGTGTAGGAGTCGAAATTATCGTCTATTATTGTCGCTGAATATCCCGAGAAGGCCGCCAGCAGGATGGCCATCGTTATCAGTTTAATTTTATTCATAAAAATTACCTTTCGTCAGGCGTATAACCGCCCTGTCTTCAACAGCCTTTTTGTATAGTGCCACCCGCGCCCATATACCGTCAAGTCATGTTCATTAGAGCGAAAATCCTTTCGGGGAGTTTTGCGTTCTCAGCGCATCAGCGGAACGGCCAGATTCTCCCGCCGGACCGCTTTTTCTGCCGGGGAAAGTTTATCCAGCATCTGCGTATAGGTATCATCCTTATACACGGCGGCGGCCTGCAGAAGAAGCGGAAGGAGCTCGATACGCGGCACTCCGTCCATGTCGGGGTACGGCCAGGGACGCGCCGGATCCGCATAGGGCGCCAGAAAATCCATCGCCGCCTTCATACGCGAATCGCCGGCGCGCCAAAGGTCCACGCCAACCTGTTCCGCCAGACGGGCGAGCATAAACATGGCCTGAAGATTAAATGCGTTGTAATGGAAGGTGCGGGTCCGGTCGAGCTCCTTCGGCTGTGTGCCGTCTGGCTCAATCTGCGCCAGGATCCGTCTTTTTACCGACTCCTCGGCAACCTGTCTGGCCAACGCGGGTTCGCCGGCAAAAATGGCGAAATACATAATTTGAGCATCGAAGAAAGTTCCGTGATTATTCTTGGTCGCCGCCTCATCCTGAGCCAACCGGTCCGTCTTCAGCCAGTTCAGATATTGAGCAGCCCAGTCGCGCAAAGCCGCGTGTTCTGAGGGGCTCAGCGCCGGCGATTTTGAAATCAGAATCGCCCCTTCCAGTGCCCGGCAAAAAATCCGTCCGTCAATGACGCCGGATTTAGTGCCGTCCGCTTTCCCGGGGATGCCCTGCGAAAATTTCAGATTCGGATTCATGCGGGTTTCCGGCGCCAGAAACCAGGTCTGCAACAGCATAGCCGCCTGCCCGGCATAGCGCTCCTCGCCGGTCAGATAATAGGCCAGACCCAGCGTCTCCACGCCAGCCACCAGCTTATCCAGCTGGATGCGGTCGGACTCAGCGGGGCTCTGGCTGTCCGGATTGGTCTGGCCGTCGCGCTGGATATAAGGCAGGCCGTTGGATGCGGCCGGATTCGGCCACCAGTATCGCGCATAACTGGCATAATCATGCTTATCCCCGCCGGGCGGGAGCTTGGTCTTCTTCATCACGGAAAAAGGCCCCTCCTTCATGGCCTTCTCGGCATCCTGAATAAGATTGGTAAAGGCGGGCATCAGGGCCGTATCCCCAGCCAGAATCCGCTGCTTGCTTGCGGCTAGGATGCGCCCGTCCATCAAAATCGTTGCGGGAATTTCCGGTGCCGGGGGGATTTTATCTGCGAAGGTTCCCGCCATGCCGCTGACGGCCCAGAAACAGGAAGATGCCACCAGCGCTCCTGTGCGAATGATTCGTTTGCTGCAGTCACCGGTTTTCATTTTGTATTTCCTTCACTTCATTCCGTGTGCGATAGAAAAAGGGTCATCCGCAGACACCCCTCTCCACGCGAATCCTGCGCAACCCAGGCGCACCGCAAAACAGGCGACAAACAAAACCCGCCCCGAAAGATCGGAGCGGGTTCTCGTTTTTCTCAGCCCGTTACTGCATCCGGACTCTGACCTGATAGTGGTTGACCCGGGTATCAGGCGACAGGTTGGTGTAGCCGCTCTGCGGCGGCACGATGTTCGTATTCAGCGCCGTAAAGCCATGCGCCAGATTTGTTGACCAGTATACCGAGTAGATCCGGTTCGACTGCGCGGCCCAGGTGATCACGTTGCGGGTGGCTTGCGTCGCTCTAAGGACAGAGGTTGCGTTGGTCGGATCGGTGCTGGCAATGTATTCTTGCCAGGTCTTCAGCCCATCACCGTCCTGGTCGAGCGCATCATCCGCGACATGATTGGTCAGCCCGTGCAGATCCAGCCACGAGTACGGCGTTCCGTTGGTGGTGTACTGCTCAGTGACTATGTACGTCGCGGTCAGGGAAACGGCCTGCGCCGGCATCATCACCGTAGTGCTCGCGGCATTGGAATCGGTCAAATACACGGTATCACCGGTCCACTGGCTAAAGGCATGCCCGGGTGCCGGAGCATTCGCCGCAATCGCCTGCACATGTCCGTTGGTATACGACCCGCCACCCGTGCCGCTGGTAACCGTCAGGGCGTAATAGACATCCGCATACGTCGCGGTCAGGGCGATGGCCTGATCCGGCATGGTCACTGTGGTGCTCGCGGAGCTGGCACTGGCAACATACTGGGTATCACCGGTCCATGCGACAAAGGTCTTCCCGCCGATCGCAGCCGCCGAAATCGCCACCTGTTGTCCGTTGGTGTACGACCCGCTGCCCGTGCCTCGGGTGACCGTCAGCAGTCCATTTATTGCGGCACCCACCTGGAAATCATCCACATAAAAGGCATACTGGCCCTTGGGTGATCTGGATTCTGTATTAGGAGTTACATCAACCTCCCAACTGGTAATGTTAGTCATATTACCGATGAGTGAGCCGGAGAAAGACCACGTGCCGTTACGATAAAAAGAGTAGGTGTCTGCATCCAGATCGATACCGATCGTGATACGATCCCACTGGCCAAGAACCGTGGATACCGCTTCTCCAGCCGCGTTAGCCAGCGCGTAGCTTGCGTAACGGGTGCTGTTGTACCAACCGCCGCTATTGGTATCGGAACCATTTCCTTCAAGTTTGAATTGTTGGTTTGCACCGCTGCCCCGCAAAAGGATTGATGCGGCGCCGAAAAAGTTGGTTGCCTCCGTTTTGTAACGGCCGTCCCAGTACGATACCGCATTTGTAATCGTCCTTGTAGCCCGCGCAAGCACACGGTTGGTGATGTCGCCAATCGCCAGAGCCTGGGCTCCATTAAAAACCACGTTGGTTTGCACCTGCGTCAACCATGGAAACGTATTATTTGGGGTTGGTTGATCCTGCCGCCAAAGAACCCCATCCACCGTTTTCGCAGCCACGGTTCCACCATTGGTGAAGACCGAACTTTCAAAGCTAGACATCGTGTAGATCAAATTGGTTAAGACCAACCGCGTGTCTTTGTACAGCGCGGTCAGGGTGACAGGAAAGGTCGACATGGTGACGGTAGTACTCTCCGAGCTGACACTGGCCACATTCTGGGTGTTGCCGACCCACTTATCAAAGGCCCTTCCCTCTGCCGGAGCATTCGCTGAGATCTCTACCTGCTGTCCGTTGGTATATGTCCCGCTGCCGGTACCGCTGTTGACCGTCAGCGGTCCATTTATTTCGGCACCCACCTGTAAATCATCCACATAAAGAGCATACTGGCCTCTAGGAGATCTGGTTGCTACAGTGGG
>JBAWXO010000117.1:0-6134 GCA_037144035.1 Kiritimatiellales bacterium | reverse complement strand
GATGATTGATTTGGTGGAGTAAAGAATTGGAATACTGGAACGGTGGAATGAGGGAATGTTGGTATAGATAATTTTCCCAATCTCTCACTATTCCATTTTTCCATTCTCAAAAGTCACCTGCGCAATGTAGGGCAGTTCGCGGTGACGGTTGTCGTAGTCGAGGCCGTAGCCGACCACAAACACATCATCGACGGGAAAGCCGGTATAATCCGCCTTTATCTTGATCGCACGGTTGGCTTTCTTGTCCAGCAGAACACAGGTTCGTACCGAGCGGGCACCGCGTTTCAGGAAGAGTTCCTTGGCGAAAGTGAGCGTCCGCCCGCTGTCGAGAATATCGTCCACAATCACCACGTCCGCCCCGCGCAGATCTTCATCGGTATCGTGGGTAATTCTCACCGTTCCTTTCGATTCTGTGCCGCTGCCGTAGCTGGAGAGGGTGATAAAGTCGATCCGAGGGTGCAGGTTGTGCTTCGCGAAGCCGCGTACAAGGTCGGCTAGGAAAATAAAACTACCGCGCAGAATACCAAGCATCACCAGATTTTCGGCTTCACAGGTTTTTGCGATTTCCTGAATCAGAGCGTGAACACGCTGTTGAATCTGCTCGCTGGTAAACAGTACGTCACGGACATGGTGAGGTCTCATAATTTTTTCTCCGCACATTGCACGGAGCCGACATTAAGTTTAAAGTGGCCCTGATGGAACTCCAAATTTCCAGAGAGGTTCTTGAGCTGGCCGATCAATGCGACCGGGGACGACGCTGTCTGACGGGGGAGTTGTGTGAGGCAGAGGTTGTGACGGTTGGCCCCGAACGGTTTCTTTGTCATGATCCGGTGGCATGTGCCTATAAATTTCCTTTTGGAAATGGTTCCTTCTGCACCTGTCCGGTCCGGCGGGCGATTTACGACACGTACGGGAAATAAAAGGAGCCTTTCAGGCCCCGTTATTTGTTATTCGGTATTGGTTATTTTGGGGGATGGTCGATACATTCTTCTTGTCTTACCAATAACGAATAACCAATAACTAATGCCATGACTATCCGCACCCGTTTTGCTCCCAGTCCGACCGGCCATGTTCATATCGGCAACATGCGCGCGGCCATTTTCAACTGGCTCTATGCCCGCCACACCGGCGGCCAGTTCCTGCTCCGTGTGGAAGACACCGACCGCGAACGCTCCACACCCGAAGCGATCAAGACGCTGCTCGAAGCGATGGATTGGCTTGGCCTCAACGTGGACGAAGAACCGCTCTATCAGTCTACCCGCATGGAAGCTCACCTTGCCGCCGCCGAAAAACTGCTCGCCACCGGTCACGCCTATAAAGAGGATAAGGGCGGAACCGGACAGGGTGAATGCATCATTTTTAAAATGCCGGGAACCGACATTGAATTTACCGACCTTGTCAAAGGCTCGCTTAAAAAGCCGGCCGCCGATATGGCCGACTTCGTCATCGTCCGCTCCAACGGCACGCCGGTGTTTCATCTCGCCAACGTGCTCGACGACATCGAACAGAAGATCACTCATGTCATCCGTGGCGACGACCACGTCGAAAACACCTTCCGCCACATCGCGCTGTATAAAGCGCTTGGCGCGCCGGTTCCGCAGTTTGCCCATTTGCCGATGATTATCAACGCGCAGGGTAAACCGTATTCCAAGCGTGACGGCGACGCCTTCGTCGGCGACTTCCAGAGCAAAGGCTTCTTCGGCGACGCGCTTTTCAACTACCTCGCACTGCTCGGCTGGTCGCCCGGCGACGAACGCGAAGTGATGACTCGGCAGGAAATGATCGATGCTTTTGACCTCATCACAGTCCGCTCATCGCCTGCGCAAATGGATTTGAGAAAACTGCTCTGGATGAACGGCGAATATATGCGCGCCATGAGACCCGAAGAATTTTATAAAATCGGTCGCAGAGAAATCCCCGAAGCCGACGTGAAGAAGTTCCGCCAGTTGATCGGGGGGAATGCAACTGGAGGCACTTTTGGTTTTATGATGAATCAGAATACATCAATGGGTGAAGTCGATGACAATGCCGTTTTTGCGTTGCTTCAGCCGCGGATTAAACTGCCGTCTGAAATCAGACCAGCCGCAGAATTCTTTTTCACCGACGACTTCGCCTATGACGAAAAAGCTGTCGAGAAAAAGCTGTCGAAGCCGGAGGTTTTCCAGACGTTGGAAAAAATCGCCGGAATTCTCCAAGGATTGGAACAGTTTGACGCTGAAACCGTCAACAAAGCCCTGCATGACTTCGTTGAGCAGGGCGGACTGAAATTCGGCGACGTCATGCCTCCGCTGCGTATTGCCGTATCCGGTCAGCAGTCCGGCCCCGACCTCGCACCGGTACTGGCGATTCTCGGCAAAGACAACGTCCTCGCCCGCATCCGCAAAACCATCGCCCGTTTCAAAGCTTGAAAAATCAGCAGTTTGTTGCATAGTGATAGCACTATGAAAATTCTGGTTAAAAAAGACGGTGAAGGCTTTTTGGCCCGCGTACAAGGTTCCGCCAACCTTTTCGCCTACGGCCTGACACGGGATCAGGCGCTCGAAGAGCTTTCGAGTGTCATTGATATGACCATGGATTATCACCTCGAACAGGTGGATGTGGAACGTCAGGCTCTTCGGGAACTGCTGAATACCCGGCTCGCATATGCCGTATAAGTTCAAAGAGATCGAAAAGCGGCTTCGCAAGCTGGGATATAAGATTGTCCGGCAGAAAGGTTCGCACGTTCTCTTTTCCAACGGCTCAAACACCTTTCCGGTTCCGAACCATGCCGGTAAAGACATTTCTCCGGGCGTCGAGCGGCAGATTCTCAAGCTGCTCAAAATGAAAAACGACGATTTCCGCAAGCTCGGTTAGAGTTTGCCTGCATTCGGAAAACTATTCAGCGGTTCAAAGGTTGATGGTGGAGCAGAAGAGGCGCGGCCACCGTCCGCACCCACAGAAGAATTTTCCTGTAGCCGGAGCCGGTGGCCCCGGAAGGTGGCGCGGGCCCTCCGGGCACGCTTAAACGCGCTCGGAGATCGCGTTCCACCTGAGATATAAATGGGGCCGCGCCGAGGGGTTATACCTGCCGGTAATGCCTTTAACTTTTCTGCCAGCCAAAAGAACGCCGACACCCGAAGCCAGAAGCCCGAAGGTCATTGGCTCGGGGATTGCGATTGGAACATCAATTTGGGCAATTTGAGTACTTCCGGAATTTGCAAAACCTTGAATGCCAACTTGCTCCTGACCGATTACTAAATCTGCATCAATCAGGGCGCGGAAGTAATGAATATCGTTAGGTCGAATTGATTCATTCCCAACTTGGTCTGCAAACCAGGAATAACTGCCATTATCGCTACCAGAACTCCATTGAGGATAGTTGCGCCAATCGAAGTTATTAAAATAGTTATTGTCATCGAAACCGTACATTCCTCTTGCTGCTAAATCTGTGCCGATAGTTACTTTCCATAAAGCATCTTCAGTATAACTTGCTGCTGGCGGCTCTTGGTTTCTTAGCCCCCACTCGTACATAATCTGAGTTCCTGTTCTATTGGTGTCCATGTCCTGCGAGCTGTAAACGGTTGTGCTAACAAGAGAGAGAGCTAAATCGGCATCCGCCTTTTGTGCGCTTCCGAACAGAACCATCGCCACGACCACGGATGCTGCTAATATTTTTCCTAAGTTCTTTGCCATGGGGAATCTCCTTTTTCGCTGAGCGGAAGATAATCCGGCTCAAAGGGGGCGTCAAGTTGAGTTTGTAAGCGCGGACGAGGCGCATGAACCGCAAGAAATTCAGCCACAAAAAACACAAAAATTCACAAAAAACAAGAATTGCGGGCGGGAATTCATTTTTGTGTTTTCTGTAGCCACTATTTCTATTCCTTATCCACCGCAAGGGATGATCTGGAGATACTTTTTCACCTGAAGTTTGGCCGACCCGAAGTTGATGAGCAGACCGGTTTCAATCCGGGCGGAAGTCAAATAACCAATCACTTGAGCGATGTGATCGGGCGCAATATCCCGGCAGGCTTTCAATTCAACAATCAGCCCGCCTTCAATAAAGAGATCGGCAAAATATTCTCCCAGCACAGTTCCGTCTTCATCATAGACGGTCAGCGGGTACTGTTGCTTTACATCCAGTCCCTGTTTGCGCAGACGGTGAGCCAGCGCATTTTCATAAACTTTTTCCAGATGCCCGTTCCGGTGGTATGAATGGATGGCAAAACTCGTTTCCCTGACCACATCGCAAAGCTCATTGATATTTCCCCACTCCACGGATTTCTCCTTTTTGTGGCCATTGCTGCTGGCTGTTGGGGAATTTAGCTGAGGAGGCTGCCGGATGCAACTCTTCCAAAGACTGAAGTTTCTCGTCTATTCGCGGTTAGAACTCTCCGAGAAAGCGGACTTCGCGGACTAGGGTGATACCGAATTTATCTTTGGCGGCGGCGGCCATTTTTTCGGAAAGCTCCCAGACATCCTGCGCGGTGCAGCCAAGGTCGGCAACGATGATGTTGGCGTGTTTTTCGTAGAGCCGCGCGCCGCCGACACGCATGGCTTTTGCACCGGCTTCTTCAAGAAAGCGACCCGCGGCTTGCCGCCGATCGGCCGCGGAGGTCGGTTCAATGTTGCGGAATACGCTGCCTGCGCAGGGCTCTTTGTGCCAGTCGGGATGATGGTCTTTCCTGAATTGCATAATCCGGTCGCGTTCCGCCTGCATGATGGATTTTCCAAGCTTTGGAAGATCAAACGTGGCGAAGAGAACAATCTCGCCGGTCTCCTTCAGTTTGGAATGACGATAAGCGAATTCGAGTTCATCGTGCAGGACGGTGCGGACGGTACCGTCCAGTCCGAGCAGTTCCGCAGAAATCAAATGGTCACCCATCTGCCGTCCGAAAGCTCCGGCGTTACCGGCAATGCCGCCGCCGACGGTGCCGGGGATACCGGAACAGTAGGAGAGATCGCCGCATTCATTTTCGATGGTGAAGACGGCCAGATCGTCGAGCAGGGTGTCGCCGGAAACGGTTACAAGAGGTCTTTCCGAGCCTGTATTGATTGAGGCATTGCTTAGAGACCCACCCCGCCGTTCCGGCACCCCTCCCCTGGAGGGGATTCTCACCGTTCCCCTCCCTTGGAGGGGTGGCCGCAGGCCGGGGTGGGTTGCGGAGTTTGAACCGTGATCTGTAATCTGAATATCCGGTTTTTCGGAACAGAAACGGATGACGACCTGATCAATGCCTTTATCGGAAATAACAAGATTGGCGCCTTGGCCGAAGACGATAAAAGGCTGGCCGGCTTTGTTGAGCCGTTGAATGATGGCGGGCAGTTGTGCGGCGGTCGCGCCTTCGATCAAAAGCGGGCAGGGGCCGCCGAGCCGGAAGGTGGTGTAGTCGCGGAGCGAGGCATTTTCGCTGACGCGCAACTGCGGGAAAAGAGATTTGATTTCGGATGCCAATTTCATAAGAGGTGGGAACATTAGCCACGAAAGAGCGCAAAGAACACAAAAAATTAGGAGCCCGATGAAAGGGATCACTCCCATGCATTTAAATGGATGGGAACCTTCTGCGGGTCTTAATTTGCGATCTTTGCGCTCTTTTGTGGCCGAAATTTTGATTACTATCCGGTTCCAATGGTTGGAAGATTACAGTTTTTCATTGCCGCCGTGCTGACTGCCGGGACGCTTTTTGCAGTCGAACCACTGGTGAAGGATACGGTGTTTGTGGCGTTTGACACGGAGACGACCGGCTTCAGTCCGAAAAATGACCGGCTGGTCGAAATCGGCGCGGTGAAGTTTCGCGGTAACGGCGAGGTTTTGGCTATCACTAACTGGCTGATCAATCCCGGAATGCCGGTGCCGTTTTACGCGACCGAGGTGAACGGGATTACTACCGAGATGGTAACCAACGCGCCTGTTTTCGCTACGGTCTGGCCTGAGTTCGCGGCGTTCTGCAAGGACAGTATTCTGCTGGCGCACAACGCGACGTTTGACGTCGGCTTTCTGCGGGCCGAGCTTGAACGCGCCGGCATTCAGCCTCCTGCGCTTCCGATTGGTGATACGCTGCCGCTGTTTCGCCGCTGGTTTCCGCAGACCAAAAACCATTCGCTCGAATCGCTTTCTTTGGTCCTCGGTGTGCACGGCGAAACGCATCATCGTGGCG
>JBAWXO010000116.1:0-6228 GCA_037144035.1 Kiritimatiellales bacterium | reverse complement strand
TCCGGGTCGTTCGCGGCCGCCGCCAGCATATCGGACAGCGCCGGTTCATGCCCGTGAACAATCACGTTCACCTTTTTCGCGTCGAGCACACCCAGGTTGGCCTGACTGCGAAGCGGCGTCGGCGTGCCGAACAAAATATCAGACACCATCGAACCGATACGCGCGCCGCCCCAGCCGTCGGCCAGCGAGGTGCGGAAAGCCTGCTTCAACAAATTTTTGTAATCGTGATCCACCCCCATGTGGGTGCGATGCATGGACTCCACACACATGCGGTCAATGCCTTTAGGCGCCACGCCGGTTTTTTCCCAGACATTCTGCTGTTTCTGCGGAGCCAGCTTAAGGCTTTTCAGTGTTTCCTCCTGCGAGGTGAATTCACCCAGATACAGCGTTGCAAGGTCCAGTGCGAGTTCCTGTATTGTCCGGTTTTCTGTTGGAATTCCGTATTGCGTACAAAAGCGTTTAAGTGCTTTTTCATCTGTGACTTTATAATCGCCGCCCTTGCCTTCGCCGATGGCTTTCAGGCGCAGCACCAGATGACGGGCATGGTCAGAGTGAGCCGCCGCGCCGCCGACCACTTCGCGCAGGAAGTTGCGTGCGACAATCGTATCTGCATTCGCGCCGCAGACTCCAAGCGGAGAACGGGGCGTGATTTTGCATGGACCCATGTGACAGATTTTGCAGCAGATTCCTTCAACGCCGAATTTGCACTGCTTGCCCTGCTGGTCAAAGCGGGTGAAACAGGTATCCACGCCCTCCGCCATCGCTTTTGCAATCACCTCATGCGAAGCCTTGTCGGCAACTCGCTGATGAGGATTTTCAGGTGTTTTTATCATAAGTTTCTCCCGCCCGTCGTCATTGATTATTTAAGAGTCTGTTGATTCAAAGTCCTGCTGCGTCCAGCAGGCCGTCGATTTGCTGAACAACCGGATTCCCCGACGGAACTTCCGCCAGATTTCTTCCGCTTTCACCAAATTCGGCCAGCTCTGCATCATCTGGAATGCCAATCAGAAAATCAGCACCGGTTTCCTGCTTCAGCGCCACGGCATAGTCAGGAAGTTCGTCGCGACGCATCCGGTTAATCACCAGCGCCAACTGGCCGTATTTGATTTCCATTTCGTTCGTCACTTCGTGGAGCCGCTTGAGCGTATCCAGTCCGCGCCGTGACGGATCGGCCACCATCACCAGCAGATCAACCCGTTGCACAATCCGCCGCGAAAGATTTTCCATGCCGGCTTCGTTATCCAGCACGACAAAGGGATATTCATCAGAAATGGTTTTGATCGCCTGCTTGAGCACATTATTCGCATAACAGTAGCAACCGGGGCCTTCCGAACGGCCCATGGCGATCAGATCAAAATCGGTTGCTTCGATCAGGCTTTCGGCAATTTTCATTTCCAGCAGCTGCTGCTTCGAAATACCGGCACCTAATCCTTTAGAGGCTTCGCGACGGGCGTCTTCACGAACCCTCCCGATTGTGCTAGCCGCCTTCACGCCCAGATTGCTGTCCAAGCAGGTGTTCGGATCGGCATCGACCGCCAAAACCGGTTTCTTGCCTCGGGCAATCAGCCTACGGACAATCAGCGCCGAAAGAGTTGTTTTGCCAACTCCGCCTTTGCCGCTTATGCCGATTAAATAGCTCATACGATTCCGTCTTAAATTAAGCGCCCGGGGTTCTACCCGGACCGCAGCCGTCACTCAGGCGGGCAAGTTTTTTGCGCGCCTCTCCCAGTTCTTCCAGCAAAGCTTGATACTTCGCCGGATCGACACCGGCAGCTTCCTTCTTGCCCGCCAGCTCTTCTAATTCCTCAACTTCACGCATCCGTCTGGCGAACTTTTCATGCTGAACGTCGGTCATGATTTCACTCCCTCTTCGAAGCGGGTCAAAATAGATGAAAAGGCGGCCATCAACTTCGAAGGCAACAGATCAAGTGGCGAACAGCCATTCCGGTCTGCTTCGCCGAATGATTCGTCGAAAGGAATCACGCCCAGCAGCGGCAGTTCCGGAAGCGCCTGCCGGATAAAAGCCTCTTCATCTGCTGAAGCAACTTTGTTCGCCACCATCTGCATATTGCGGATGCCGATTTCTTGTGCCATGCGAATAATCCGTCTGGCGCAATCCACCGAGCGCTGACCGGGTTCGACCACAATCAGCATACAATCAACGCCACGTGCCGTGGCACGGCCCAAATGCTCAACACCGGCCTCCATATCCATGATCAGCGCTTCGCTCTTATTCAGGATCAGGTCGGAAACCAGCGCCCGAATCAGCACGCCTTCGGGGCAACCGCACCCCCCGCCGCCCCGATCAACAGCACCTAGCACCAGCAGCGAATAGCCGTCTTTATTAAAACCAAAACTCTCTGCAATATCATCAACGGTCGGGTTGAGCTTGAACATCTGCCCGTAACGTCTGACTTTTGCGCCGGTCCGTTCTTCAATCAACCGGGTCTGCTCAGCGATGGGAATAATAGTTTTCTGCTCTTCAGGAGAAATACCGAGCGACCCCGCCAGATTGGCATCCGGATCCGCATCAAGCGCCAGCACCCTCACTCCCTTGCGTGTCAGCAAGAGCGTCAGGACAGCAGCAAGGGTGGACTTTCCCACCCCGCCTTTCCCTGTAATCGCCAGTTTCATCTTTAGAAACCGTATTTTTTCTTCATGGCCGCAGAAACCTGCTTGACCATTTCGAATACCTTTTCAGCATCCTCCTGCGCCATGGAACCGGTCCCGCAGGACGGAGTGATAATCGCCTGTTCGGCAATGGTCTGTTTGCTGATGCCGGTGGCGGCCAGATTATCCATCACCTTTTCAAGCTGAGCGCAAAGGCTTTCACAGGTCTGCTCGCGGATCGCGGGAGAGGTCGGCACAACGCCCCACGCCAGCAGACCGCCACGACCAAAATGCTGCTTCATGGAGTCGGCATACATCGCGACCGTTTCACCGAATTCGAAAGCGTCAAAGTTGACGATATCGACACCGGCATCGACGAGAATGCTCCATTCCGTGTTGCCGCAGCAATGGGTTCCGGCCAGGCCGCCATCCATGTGAACTGCCTCAACGACTTCGTTCAGTGCAGCAATGACTTCGGCGCGACTGACAGAAACATAGGTTGAACTGCCGAAGGCGGAAAGAATCGGCTCATCAATAAAACAAATGATATTTTCGGCGTATGGTTTGAACTTCTGAATCTGCCAGCGGCATTTCATCGCCATGGACTTCACGATCACGTCGCGGAATTCGTCATTGTACCAGAGTGCGCGCTTGTTTTCGTCTACGATCGTCAAAGCGAAGCTGATCGGGCCAGTTGTTTGCACTTTGAGCCAGGGCAGTTTTTTGCCGCTTGCTTTGAGCCGTTTTTCCAGCGCGTAGAAACCGTGTGAAAATTCCTCGGAAATCGCCATCGCTGAACAGTCGCCGGTGCCGCTATCCGGATCCATCGCCGTCATATATGCATCGTAAAAGGCAGCAAACTCATCGGAATAGTCTCCGGTGGTGTCGAACGACATGCGGCCTTTCACTTCATCAATCACCGCTCGCGGAATGCCTTCCGAATACTGGATTTCCATCTGTTCTTTCAGTCCGAAAAAAGAAAGCTGAGGCCAGATCGGACAATCCAGCTTGGACAACGAAACGTCAATCGCATGGCCCACATCTGAAAACGGCATGGAGCCGATCGCCGTACCGAGGAATTTTGTTTTAATACCCATATTGTTTCTCCCTTTTAAGTTATGCCTTAACAGCATCTTTTATTGCTTTGATATGTGCCGGGGTCGTGCCGCAGCATCCGCCGATAATATTCGCACCGGCCGCGACCAGTCCGTGAACCTGAGTCGCCATCATCTCCGGAGTTTCAGGGAACGTGTCCACGCCGTTTACATTTTTCGGCAACCCGGCATTGGCGTGAACCAGAATGGGAGTCGTCGGCGCAGCTTTGCGCATTACCTTCACGATCTCAATCATGCGCTCAATGCCGTTGCCGCAGTTCGTGCCGATGATATCCGCGCCGGCTTCCAGCATAGCTTCCGCCGCCTGCTCGGGCGAAACGCCCATCATCGTGCGATAATCGCCGTTGACCGTTTTGGAAAAAGTAAAGGTAGCGATTGCCTCGCAGTGTGTGTTTCCTTTCACGGCCTTGACTGCCAGCGCGGCTTCTTCGATATCGCTCATAGTTTCAATACAAATGGCGTCTGCTCCGCCATTCGCCAGCGCAACAACCTGTTCTTTGAAGGAATTGTACAGTTCATCCTCCGTCACTTCTTCCGTCACCAGCATTTTACCGGTCGGGCCGACGGAGGCGATCACCCATTTGGTTCCGCCGGCCTCAACGGCCGCCTCGGCGGAAAGTCTGGCCGCAGCCTGATTGATTTCCGCCACGCGGTCTTTCAGACCAAAATGTTCCAGCTTGAACGAGGTGCCGCCGAACGTATCGCTTTCCACCATATCGGCACCGGCGGCGAAATAAGCCTGCGCAATTTCTTTTACATCGACCGGACGTTCAACCGCCCACAGCTCAGGACATTCCCCGGGTTTGAGCCCTTTTTTCTGAAGGAATGTTCCCCACGCGCCATCTGAGATCAGTACTTTGCCACTTTTAACTGCATCGACAATTTTCTGCTTAGCCATTGAGTCCCCTTATATAAGTTTACCGGTTATCGTTTACGTTTCACCTGATCCATTAATACCGGCACCGGTTTTTTTTTACTTATGTGACGCAAACCAGCCCCGCCCCCATCAAACGTTACCCATCGTACATATCGCCCTCTTCGGGGAATAGTTGCATTAATGGCTAAATATAACGATCTTGTCGAAAATCATCTATTTTGTTCCTTTTAGTGGCCATAAAATAGATTGATGTTGCTGATTTTTTAAAAGCACAAAAACGCCTCCGACTAAAGGGGGCGTAGATACATGCACTGATCCACTGTTATTAATGACGGTGATGATGGCTGTGATCGTGTGAATGTTCGTGGTCGCGATCATGATGGTGGTGATTCCCGCTAAGCATTCCGGCAATCAATTCCTGCAGCAACTCCCTCGTTCCAGTAACCGCAGTCAGCTCTTCCGGCGTAAGGGTTTCTTTCAAGCGTGAATCTATTGATTCCAGACCGCAAAGAAATGTCATCAACTCGTGCTTTTCGAAGGGAATATCTAGCTCTGTCATTCCATTACACATGATCCGCTCCTTTTCTATTAAATAGGGTAACCATCCAGCCGGATTTTGATTTTGATTTTCAGCTACTGAACTTTAAGTTCAACAGTAAAAAGCACTCTGAGCGCCTAGGCGCTGCATTGACTTAAACCAAAACTTTTTCGACGGCAGCAACCGCCTGATTCGCATCGCCGGCATACCCGTCAGCACCGATTTCGGCAGCATATTCCTGCGTTACCGGGGCGCCGCCGATGAGGATTTTTACTTTAGCCCCTTTCGCTTTAAAGTGAGCCACCACTTCTTTCATATACGGCATAGTTGTGGTTAACAGTGCGCTGAGCAAAATCACCTGCGCTCCTTTATTCACCGCCTCTTCGTATTTGGCAACATCGCAGTCAACACCGATATCCATGACTTCATACCCGGCGCCCTTTACCATCATGGCAACTAAGTTTTTACCGATATCGTGCAGGTCGCCTTTTACTGTGCCGATTGCAACTTTACCCAACGGCTCATGACCGCTCTTGGTCAGCAGAGGATCCACAATGTCGAGGCCTGCCTGCATCGCGCGGGCGGCGATCAGCATTTCGGGAACATAGACTTCGTTGCGGGAAAACCGCGCGCCGATTTCACGCATTGCCGGAATCATCGACTCCATCAGAATCGAAGCGACATTTGTACCGGTATTGATTTCCGCCTGCACCAGCGCCGCAACATCTTTGCGCTTGCCCTTCATAATCGCATTAAACAGTTCTTCATTCCGTGCCATATATCCTCCGTTTGGTTTAAATCGTGTCGCCAGTGTATCTGAAATATCTCAGCAAAATAGGTGTATTAAATTAAATATATAATGATATTGCTGCTAATGAGTGTGAGTTTATTAAATCATCACTTTATAGGTGACCCCCCCCTTTTTTTTCCCACTTTTGGAAGTTCTCCGGAAAATTACTTCCGATAGCGGCCGTAGGTATGAGCGTTTTCGTACAGGGCAACAACGTTTTCCGGCGGCGAGTTATCCTGTTGACGCAAAGCAGTAGCCGCCGCCCGGCATGAGGATGTCGAGTTTCTCGCGGCAGTCG
>JBAWXO010000115.1:0-6271 GCA_037144035.1 Kiritimatiellales bacterium | reverse complement strand
AGGCGGGCAGCGGTCTCGACGGTTCGGGCCAGCTCGTCGGGATGCATGGCGTCGCGGGCGGCCTGCATACGGGTTTTTTCTTCGGCCTCATCGCGGGCGGCTTTGTCCTTGTCGGGAATCAGCCGGACGGTGGCGCGATGGGTGTTTTTGATCAGAATATTTTCGATGAGGTTTTCGAAATAGCGCGGGTTGCCTGCGATTTTTTCTTTAAGCTCGGCGAGCGGATGTTCGTAGGCGGCAAGGCTGAGCGGATCCCGGCCGTACAGCCAGGTTTCCATCATATTGAGCATGATGGAAAGACCTTGGGGAAAACTGCCGTGGTTGTTTTCGCGCAGGTCGAACTCAAACGAGTTCATAGCCGCCTCGATATCGCCGCGATCGATTCCTTTTTCGGCCAGATTTTCCAAGGTTTGTAAAATTAGCGTCTCGACTTTTTCCAGGTCGGGAATTTCGACGCCTTTCATGCCGATGGACCAGGCGGGCTGGCGCAGGTTGGTTTCGAGCCCGAAGCCGGCGAGGTCTTCGCCAAGGCCGGACTCAATGAGCGCCTTGCGCAGCGGCGAACCGGAGTTCCCGGTGAGAATTTGGTCGAGAATGATTAGCGCAAAGTGAGGAACGTTATCCGGTATGACCCAATTAACGGTGATAAAAGCATGGCGGTTCTCTTCGCTGGCGGCGTAGGGTTCTTCGACATAAGCGGGGTTTTCGAAGGGTTTTTGCAACGAAATGGAGAGCTCCGGCGGATTTTCTAATGGCTGGAACCCGTCGAGATATTCGCCGAGAATTTTCAGGCGGCGTTCGGGATTATCGTTGCCGTAAAAGAAAATGCGGGCATTGGAGGGGTGGTAATGAGTTTCGTGAAATTTGTGGAAATCCTGATAGGTGAGCGTCGGAATTTCTGCCGGATTGCCGCCGGAGTCGAGACCGTATGTGGTGTCGGGGAAGAGCGCCTGCTGGGAGCGTTCAAGCAGAAGGCTGTCGGGTGAGGAATAGACACCCTTCATTTCGTTGTAAACGACGCCTTTGCAGGTGAGCGGGGCGTCCAGATTCTCGAGTTCGTAGTGCCAGCCTTCCTGCCGGAAGAAGGCCGGGGTGATGCGCGGAAAGAAGACGGCGTCGAGGTAGACATCGACGAGGTTGTAGAAATCCTGCTCGTTCTGGCTGGCGACAGGATAAACGGTTTTGTCCGGATAGGTCATGGCGTTGAGGAAGGTTTGAAGCGAACCTTTCAACAGCTGGACAAAGGGGTCTTTGAGAGGATATTTACGCGAACCGCACAGGACGGTGTGCTCAAGAATGTGCGCGACGCCGGTGGAGTCGGACGGCGGTGTGCGGAAGGTGATCCCGAACGCTTTGTTGTTATGCGTGTTTTCGACGGAGATGATTTCCGCGCCGGTCGGTTCATGGCGGTATTCTTTGACCGTTCCGTTGAACTCGCTGACAAACTGCTCCCGAATGAGTTTAAAATTTTTCATGGTTAAGGCGGGACAGGATAGAGAAGCTGCAGAGTTCAATCAACGCTTATCACGGTTTATAAGGCGTTGAATGCCGCGCAGAAGGAGTACAAGCAAGACCGCTCCGGCCATGCCGATAACGTCCGTGCGCAGGTCGCTCAGACCGGCGGATCGGTCAGGGGGAATAAACTGCAATACCTCTGTGGCGGCGGCGAAAAAAACGAGACCGGCGAATACCGCGATGGTGCGCCGCAGTGAGTACGGCGCGGAAACCCATGAGAGAGCCGAAAGAAAAGCCAGCAGACTGAAAAGCGTGAAATGGCCGATCACGTGTGTTTTTTCGACGCCGGGATCTTTCGGTATGGGCGGTTTGGACGGCGCGGATTGTGCCGGTGCTTCTTTGGCAGACCGCCCCGTCGGCGCGGATGCGATCTCAACGGTTTTCGGGCGCAGACTTTTTGCGGTGTGGATTGATTTTTCGATGCGGTCATCGAGTAATTTTCCCGGCAGGACAATGCCGGTCATGATCAGGACTAACGTCAGCATGATCAGAAATCCGTAACGGCGGTTCCATGGCCGCAGGGCGAACAGGCAGAGGCCGAAGGCGGCCGTCCAGAGAGTGCCGAAAAGAAGCTTCCACCAGGGCGCATCGGGACGCGGCCGAACTGGAATCACCGAAACGTCGTCAATCTGCAGGACACCTGCGACACCGAGATTTTGAATGTGCAAGCGGGCGTTGACCGCGCCTTCCGGGACGGGAAGGAAATCCTTATATTGCCGCCAGTCGGTGTCTCTAGGGATGGCCAGAACGCTATGATGTCGACCGTACAGGCTATTGCCCTTGGCATCGTTATAAAAGAAAACAGCCCTCGGGACATGGTAACCTTCTTTTCCCCGCACAACTCCTTGTGCAGCAGCGCGCAGCGATACGCGGAATGCCGGGATGTTGGTCAGGTCGTAGACCGTGAAACGCAGAATGCCGTTCCGGTTTGAAGATGTGGTCAGGACGACTCCCGGCGAGCCGCCAAACCCGCCATCTGGCATAAGCCGTGTCCGGTCGTTCCAGCCGCTCCAGACATTGGTGGCTGCGGGGGTACTGAAACCGCCGTCTTGAATCAGCTCCGGACCGATTGACTGCCACGGTTCGTAGCGGGTGAAAAAAAGCGCCATGCCGCCGACCGTCAAAACGGCGAAGACGCTTGCGAAAAGGTTTCGTTTTGCGGTGGTTCCAAACATTGGAAACAATCTCTCAAAAGTTTCTTTCCAGCGGAAGTTTTATACGGGAAATTCAGAGCCTGCATGAAAACCTATTTGGACGAATATAAAGCCTTCATTTTTGACCTCGACGGAACGCTGATCAACTCCGAGAAGTATCACGCCGACGGGTTTGAACACGCCGTTGAAACGCTGAGCGGTTATCGGCTTACTCCGGCCGAGCGGCGCGAGTTCTTTGAGGGACACACGAATATTTTCACGCCGGTTCTAGCGGCGCGGCACGGTCTGAATCTGGATTCGGATGAAGTGCTCAGCCATAAACGGGAGCACGTAAACCTCCATTTCCAGGCTGAAATTTTTCCGGGCGTTCAGGCCTTCATTGAAAAATGGCGGGGTCGTATGCGCATGGCGCTGGCCAGTAATTCCCCTCGTTGTTTTGTGAAACAGGCTCTGGTGGAGGCGCGGTTTATCGATCTGTTTGAGGCGGTTATCACGGCCGACGATGTGACTCATCGCAAGCCGGATCCTGAAATGTACGAATTAACGCTGAAGAACCTGAAACTGACGCCGGAAGACGTTATGGTATTTGAAGACAGCCCTGCCGGGGTCGCGGCCGCGCAGGCGGCCGGCTGTCCCGTGGTGATGATTGAAAACGGCACGGGAAGGTCTGTTGATGGAATTGCACGATATACATGGAAGGAGCTGAACCAGCTTTGAAAACGACACCGCTTCATGGAGAACACGTTGCTTTAGGCGCGCGGATGGCCGAATTCGGCGGCTGGGACATGCCCATCCAGTACGAAGGTATTCTGGCCGAACACGAACACACCCGCATGAAAACAGGATTGTTCGACATCTGTCACATGGGCGAATTTGAACTGACCGGCCCGTCCGCCGTCGCCGACCTCGAACGGCTGTTGACGATGAAAGTCTCTACGCTGGCGATCGGCCAGTGCCGCTACGGCTTCATGCTCAACGAGCAGGGTGGAGTGATTGACGACCTCACCTGCTATCGCCTCGGCGAAGAGCGCTACATGCTGGTCGTCAACGCCGCCACGCTCGACGGGGATTCCGCGTGGATTCGGCAGCATCTTTCATCCGGCACGGTTTTCACCGATCTTTCGGACGACACCGCCAAGCTCGACGTGCAGGGGCCGGCCTCGCGCGCCGAACTCGAAAAGGTCTTCGGCAAAAAACTGCCAGACCTTGGATATTTCAAAGCCGAATACTTTCAAGGATTTGAAAATTTATTGGGTGCAGGCTCAGCCTGCCTCGTCAGCCGCACCGGTTACACCGGCGACTGGGGCTATGAACTCTATTTCCCGGCGAAGGATGCCGTCCGCGTCTGGCGCGCGCTACTCGCCAACCCGAACATCAAACCCATCGGCCTCGGCGCGCGCGATACGCTTCGCCTCGAAATGGGCTATTCTCTTTACGGTCACGAACTGTCACTCGACCGCACACCGGTCGCCACCAGCCGCGGCCTGTTCATCCGCAAAGAGGGCGGATTCATTGGCGAAGCGGCAGTTCAGCGCGATCTGGCGAACCCGCCGGAATTTCTGGTCGCGCTGGAATTCGACAGCAAACGCGCCGCCCGTTCTCACGATAAGGTGTCTTCCGGCGGCGCAGAGATCGGTCAGGTCACCAGCGGTTCGGTTTCTCCAAGTCTCGGCAAAGCCGTCGCGCTGGCCTTTATTAAAGCCGCTTACGCCGCCATCGGCACCGTTCTCGACGTTGAAATTCGCGGCAAACTTTTCCCTGCCAAAGTGGTTGAATTGCCTTTCTACAAAAATGGAACCGCGCGTGGCTGATGAATTATTTCTTCTTCGTCTTGTATTCGGCCTGCTGTTCGCGGATCAGGTTGAGACAGTGCGTGTTGAGGCTTTCGCCACGACAAAGGGACTCAATCGCCAGCGCCTTATGAAGCTCTTTGCCAACTCTCACCACGAATTTGCCTGAATATTTTTTTCCGGCGGTGGCGGAAGGAAGGGGCTCTCCATCTTCCTGATACACCTTGATCCATTCATCCACGGCCTGACAGAGCTCTTTATAGATGGCGGCTTCATCGTCGCCGTGAATGCCGCCCAGCATGAGGCCCGGGCAGGTTCCCACATAACACTGATCCTCTTCGGACCATTCGACGATTTTCAGATATTTATCGCTAAGTTTCATTTTCCAGCCTCCCTCAGAGCCCGTTCGATATCCCGTTCCTGATATTTTTTTGCATCATGTTCCGGATTGCCGCTGATCGTGACCTTGCTTCCACAGGGATGCTTAAAGTTTCTATGGCTGCCTTTGCCGCCGCAGTTTTCAAATCCGGCCTTTTGCAGGTCACGTATCAGTTCTCTGATTTTCCTTGGCATGGGTTGATAGTACTATTTTGGTACTAGAAATCGCCATCAAATTTATTTCCGGTGTTTTTCCATGAAAACCATCCGTAGATGCGGTTAAATCGCCCGCCTTATGAAACAACTGCTCATCTTTGACCTCGATGGAACGCTGGCGGATACGCGAGCCGATCTGGCGACCGGCATCAACCTGATGCGGGCGCATTACGGTCTGCCGCCGCTCAGCATGGAAAAGATCGAAACCTACGTCGGTGACGGAATCCGCGTATTGGTCGAGCGCTCGCTGCAAGGCGCGGCTGTGAACGTTGATGAAGCGCTGGCGCTCGACAAAAAGTTTTATGCCGAGCGCATGCTGGATGAAACGGTGCTTTATCCGGGTGTCGCCGAAGGTCTGAAAAAGCTGGCGGACGCCGGGCATGCGCTGGCGGTGCTCAGCAATAAGCCCGGCGATCCATCACGCGTGATCTTGAAACATCTCGGCGTGGGCGATCTGTTTTTCCGTATCATCGGTGGCGGCGACCTGCCGAAGCTCAAGCCCGCGCCGGACGGCATTTTTGCGCTGATGAAGGACTCCGGCATACAGCCGGAAAACACCTGGATGCTTGGTGATCACCACACCGACCTCGAAGTGGCACACAACGCCGGTGTCAAAAGCGGCTTCGTTACCTACGGCATCGGCCATCCCGGCAAATTTACCGCCGATCAGATCTGGAACGGATTCGGGGAACTGGTAAATTTTTTTATAGGTTCTGGATCGCAACCAGAATAATGCATAAAAAGGGTATTCCTCGCAGAGAAAGCAGAGAGGTCTGGATAGGCGATCCTCTGCGAACTTAGCGCCCTCTGCGAGGGAAATCTAAAAAACAGGTCCCGAAGGACAACATTGCGAATAATTGCATGCTGGCCGGCGAAGCCCCCATTAGCGTATATTCGCGTCCATTCGCGGTTTAAATTTTCAGGAGGACGGAGACTATGAGTAACACAGACGGACTGAAACTGCTGAAGAAGGGCGAGAAGAACTACCCGAAGAAACCGGATGCTTCGATTCTGGAAACCTTCAAAAACTCCAATCCGCAGCGCGACTACTGGATCACCTTTGAAACCGCTGAATTCACCTCGCTCTGCCCGATCACCGGCCAGCCCGACTTCGCGACGATCAAGATCGAATACATTCCCAACAAGCTCTGCGTGGAAAGCAAATCGCTCAAGCTCTACATCTTCTCGTTCCGCAACGAAGGCTCGTTCTACGAAGAC
>JBAWXO010000114.1:0-6332 GCA_037144035.1 Kiritimatiellales bacterium | reverse complement strand
GCTCCATGGCCGCGTCGCCTACCCTAAAGATGAAAACCGCCCTGCTAAACCGGCAGAAACGCCGGATCAATCTGCCAGCAATCCGCCGACTGACCGCTAAACTCGCCGCCGCGCTTAAAGCCGCCGGTCCGGAAGCCGTCTGGCAGGAGGTCACTCTGCTGCTGACGGATGATGCTGGAATCACGCAATACAACCGCGAATTTTTCGGCAAAAACCTACCCACCGACGTCATCAGTTTCCGCAGCGAGCCGATCCCCGGCGAAGAAGGCGCCACCGGCGATCTCATCGTCAACGTCGAATGCGCCGCACGTGAAGGTCCGCAGCACGACGGCATCGACGCCGAACTCGCTCTCTATATCGCTCACGGCTTTGACCATCTTTCGGGTGCCGACGATGACACCCCGGCCCGGCGCGCCGCTATGCGCCGTACGGAAATGCGCTGGCTTGCGGAGTTGCAACCGGAAATCAAAAATCTGATATTGCGCTGACATGAACGCCATAGACTTCAATCATCTCGCCAGTAGCGCCGCAGCGCTCTTAGCTGCCGGATTCTGGTCCGTACTTTTCGCCGCCTTCCGCGAAACCGGTAACGCCGGAGTTCTTCGTCTGGCCGAAAAAAAACCGCAGGCAAAAGCCTCTCTTGAACACTGGACCGGACACTGGAACCTGCTGCGTACCTCCTTGCGTTTCTGCCTGACGCTTTTCGAAATCACCGCCATCTATTTCGCCTTCCACGCTTTTAACTTTTCGCTGGCGGTTGAGTGGATCGGTCTCATGCTGATCATGACACCGCTCTACTTGATCTTCATCCGCGTCATCCCTTTCGTGCTGGCCGAAAGCTATGCCGACCGCCTCTCCCTTTTCTTCCTGCCGCTCGTTATCGCCGCCACCCGCCTGCTGACGCCGGTGGTCTGGCCGATCTACGCCATGGAGCGCGGACTGCTTGCCCGCGTCCTTTCCTCTGCCGACGAAGACGACCGCCCGACGCCGGAAGATGAAATTATGACACTGATCGATCAGACCGGCGAAGAGAAGCTGGAAGAGGAAGAGCGCGAAATCATCCGTAGTGTTTTTGAATTCGGCGAAACCGTCGTTCGCGAAATCATGACGCCGCGCGTCAATATTGAAGGGTTGCACACCAGCAGCACCGTCGCCGAATGCGTTGAAAAAGTTCAGAGGTCGTCCCATTCCCGCTTCCCGGTTTACGAGGAAACCATCGATAACATCGCCGGAGTCGTGCACGTCAAAGATCTGCTACGCCTCTTTGCGCGCGGCGAAGAAGCCCGCCCAGTCATGGATGTTGTCAAAAAACTCAGTGCAGTGCCGGAAACCATGCCGATCAATGATCTTCTGCGCCAGATGCGGGCAAACCATTTCCACATGGCGCTCGTCGTCGATGAATATGGCGGCACCGC
Organism: Kiritimatiellales bacterium; assembly: GCA_037144035.1. Classification (GTDB taxonomy): domain Bacteria; phylum Verrucomicrobiota; class Kiritimatiellia; order Kiritimatiellales; family Tichowtungiaceae; genus Tichowtungia. Next base: position 4,917 of record JBAWXO010000114.1, on the reverse strand, counting down.
CGGTATTGTCTGTATGGAAGATATTATCGAGGAACTCATCGGCGAAATCCGCGACGAATATGACCTTGCCGAAAAAGATATTCAGAAACGAACTGACGGCTCCTTTCTCGTCAAGGCCAGCCTTGCGGTCGCCGACCTCAATGAAGAACTCGGATTGAACATTCCGGAAAGCGAAGAATACGACTCCATCGGCGGCTATGTCCTCAATGAACTGGGTGCCATCCCGCCCGTCGGAACCAAAATCGCCGCGCCCAGTCTGGAAATCACCGTCCAGAACGCCACGCCGCGCCGCATCCATACTCTGCTGATCACACCGGTCATCTGACGTTATCCGGTGTCTGGAAACTGGTTATAAAAGAAACCTTTTTGCCGCGCTTGACTTTTTCGGCGTATCTAGCACCATGTGTGCATCTTAGAGAAACCCCTTCCCGTCGGTCTTGTCGGGCGTGTGCCCGTTCCGGTTGGAAAGTGTATTCTCGTCGAAGTTGGATGTTTAAGTGAGGTGTATCATGAATTGGATGAAAAGTGTTTTGTCCGTTACCGTTCTTTCCGCATGTGTTCTTTTCACGGGTTGCCGCTCACCCAAAGTGCCGCTGACCCCTGTACAGCAAGGTGCAATTATCGGCGGTGTAGGTGGCGCAGGCATCGGGGCCGCTTGGGCCGATACGGCCAGCCATAGTGCAGTCAATCCCTGGGAAGGTGCCGCCATCGGCGCCGCAGCAGGTGTTGCCGCCGGCGCACTGGTCGGCGATGCGCTCGATGAATACGCCTATGACAATGGCGCCAGCTCGAAAGATAAAGATGCTCAGATCAATGATCTTCAGCGCCAGCTTGCATCGCTGGACAATGTAAAAGTCGAATCGGTTAATGGTCAAATTCGCTTCACCATTCTGAACGAAGTTCTTTTTGACGCCGGTAAGGCCGAGCTCAAACAGAGCAGCAAAACCACGCTCGACAGCGTGCTGGCTATCATCCAGAAGGAATACGCCGACCGCGATATCACGATTGAAGGCCACACGGACAGCGACCCGATCCAGAAATCAAAATGGAAAGACAACTGGGAGCTCTCCTACAACCGCAGCATCGCGGTTCTGTATTACCTCATGAACGAAAAACAAATCGCTCCTGAACGCCTCAAAGCCGTCGCCTGCGGTGAGTCTCAGCCAGTTGCTGCGAACGACACTTCCGCAAACAAACGGATGAATCGCCGTGCGGTTATCGTCGTTATGCCCGCGAAAGATTCTATCGTCGTAGACAAAAAATAAGGCGCGACCCTGCGCTTAATTAATACGTCCATGAAAACCGCCATTCCATTGTTTATCACTGGAATGGCGGTTTCGCTTTTACTCTGCGGCTGTGCCACATCGTTTGAAACCCCGATCCGCAAACTAAAGGTCTGCCCGGAACCACAGCCTCTGCGGGTCGCCGTCCTTCCGCCGCGCATTCATCCGGATCTTGAAAGAGACAACTTCAAGCCGGAAAAACCTATCTACAAACAACTGATGGACGGCCGCGGCGTGGTCATCACCAGCGGATCGGCCTCAAAGGACATCGGACTGGAAATTGTTTCCACCCTGACGCAGGCCGGAAAATACCAGCGCATCTTCACCGTTGAAAACGAAGAGGAGGCCCGCAAATTCAAGGCCGACTCTCTGCTGACCGTCACAGTCTGGAACTACCGCACCGTACAGCTCGGCGCAAATAAAAAATATCCGCTGATGACCTTGCTCGGCCCGCTGATGGCGCAATACTGGATTCGCTGGCGGACAATTGAAGCCCGGTTTGAGTGGGAAGTGAAACTCACCTCGATCGCCGACGGTTCGACGCTCTACCGCAAGCGGCTCAAGAGTTCGTACACTTCGCCCGTCCGTTCGGCCTCAGGCCGCCACTTTACCAACAAGATGCTCTCGTTCCTGCAGAACCGCGCCGCGCCTGACTTCATCGGCGAATTGTTCGACCTGGAAATGATCGCCCCGACGCCGGAAAAATAATCAGAGATAACTGCAGACCATCTCTGCAATATAATCGCCGATAGAGCAGCACGAGGTCAGACCCGGCGACTCCATCCCCGCCAGATTAAAAAAGCCCGGTGCGCCGCGCTCTGCCTCATGCTGGATATAAAAATCGCGGGCCGGTTCATTTTCGGCCGACAGTTTCGGGCGGATGCCGCTCATCGCCGGAACCAGATCGTCCGGCTGGAGAAACGGCAGATACTTGCGGGCGCTTTCGTAAAATTCTTTGGCGTGAGATTCATCGACTGTGTAATCAATTGAGTCCACATAAAAGGCATTGGGACCCAGCTTAAATCCACCGGACAGATCCGGTACCGTATGAACGCCAAGCCCGGTTAGATTTTTATGCGGCACCGGATAGACCATGGAGTTCAGCCGGTTCCGATATTTGGACGGCACCGTGAAGTATTCACCTTTCGCGAGATGCAGTTTCAGTCCCGCCGCTTCGGCGTCAATTCCCGCCATCGCCATCACGGCCTGAGCCCCGAGCCCGGCGCTGTTGATGACCACGCGGGAAGTCAGCGTGTCTTCGCCATCCGCGTCGCGGTAAAAAACTTTCCAGCCATTGCCAGCCCTGAGGGAACTCGAAGGGGAACCCTTTTCAAGGCCGGTCACTTCGGCCCCGCGAATCAGATCGGCTCCGGCATCCTGCGCGCGGGCCGCCAGCGCATCCATCAGCGCGTGGGCATTGATGATGCCTGAGTCCGGGGCCAGCAGTCCTGCGACCGCCTTGACAGATGGTTCACGCGCCACCACTTCCGCGCCGGTCAACAGGCGAAGCCCTTCCGCGCCGTTGCGCTCGCCGCATGCTTTCAAACGAAGCAGTTCGGCCTCTTCGGATTCCGACGAAGCGATAATGATTTTTCCGCAGCGGCGATGCGGTATGCCGGCCTCCGCCGCCAGCTCATACAGCATGCGCTGGCCTTTCGCGCAAAAGGCGGCCTTCAGCGAATCGGCTGCATAATAAATTCCGGAATGGAGCACCTCGCTGTTGCGTGACGAAATTTCCTGCCCCCACGCATCGTGCCGCTCAAAAAGCACCAGCGACTTAACCCGCGGAGCCAGCCGCGCCGCGATCCCCAGCCCAATCACTCCTCCGCCGATAATGATTACTTCTGCTTCCATCTTAATTTCCCTCGGTACGAAGACGCGGGTCGAGGGCATCGCGCAGGGCGTCGCCGAGCAGGTTGAAGGCGAGCACGAGGCCGAAGATGGCCAGCGTGACGAAGGTCATTTCCCACCAGACACCCTGCCATAGCCGCATCCGTGCACTGTTGATCATGACGCCCCACGACGGTTCGCTGACGACGCCGATGCCGAGAAAGCTCATGAATACTTCGGTGCTGACCGCCGCCGGAAAGCGCAGGGTGAAGGTGACGATGATGACGTGAAAAACGTTCGGCAGAATATGGCGGAACAGAATGCGCGGCCAGCTGAGACCAAGCGCTTTGGCCGCCATGACGTAAGCCTGCTCTTTGTGCTTAATCACTTCGCCGCGGATCAGGCGGCAAAGTCCAACCCACGTAGTGAGTCCAATGCCGAGGTAAATGCCAAGCAGCCCCTTCCCCACCACCATGGCGATGGCGAGAATAAAGAGCAGGCCCGGCATGGAGGCAACTGTGGAATAGAGCCAGACGACAAAACTGTCCACTCGTCCGCCGAAGTAGCCCGCAAGGCATCCGAAGAAAACGCCGATCGGAATGGCAATGAGCGCGGTGATGATGCCGACCTTGTAGGCGATGCGTGTACCCTGAATTAGCCGCTGCGTCACGTCGCGTCCAAGCGCGTCGGTGCCCATCCAATGCTTGGAAGAAGGCGGTTGGTAGGCCTGCTCGAGACCGGTCTTCTGGTAAAAAGCGGTCTGATCTTTTGCCTGATAGTAGCGATAAACCACTTCGCCGTAGACCGCCAGCTCCATGTACAACACGACGATGCCAAGACAGATCATCGCCAGACGGTTCTTCTTCAACCGTCGCCAGGCGTCACTCCACAGACTGTTTCCTTTTTCGATCATTTCAATTTTACCCGTGGGTCAACCAGCGCGTAGCAGATGTCGGTTAAGAGGTTAGCGATAACGAATATGATGGAGCCGACCAGCACGATGGCGCGGACAACATCGACATCGGACGAATTGATGGCGTTAATGCCGAGATAGCCGAGGCCGGGAATGCCGAAAAAGCTCTCGAGCAGCAAACTGCCGGTATAAAGGAACGGGATGGCGATAACGGTGTTGGTGATGATCGGAATCATGGCGTTTTTCAAAACATGCTTGAACAGCACGCCGAGGCGACTAACGCCTTTGGCTTGCGCGGTGCGGACGTAGTCGCGATGAGCCTCATCGAGCATGATGGTGCGATAGAAGCGCAGTTCGGCACCGAGTCCGCTAAAGACACCGATCAGCACCGGTAGAATTAGGTAGCGCGGGTCTTCAAAGCCCCAGACGGGAAACCAGCCAAGCTTGAACCCGAGCAGGTACTGCCCGCCGACAATCCAGACCAGATAGTTAACACTCATCAGCGCGACGGAAAAAACGACGAAAAAGCGATCGACCCACGTGTCGCGCCAGAAGGCGCAGAAGAGCGAAAGCATGATGGCCGTAATCAGACCGATGAAAAAGATCGGCACGGTCAGCATCAGCGACGGGCCGATGCCGTCCAGCAGTAGCTTGGAAACGCGCTGGTTGTTACTGCTCGAAACACCGAAATCAAGGTGCGCGAGCCGGTTGAGATAAAACGCAAACTGCGAGTCGAACGGATTGCTCATCACGCGGCGCAGTTTGATCGAACGGATTTCAACCGGTGCGTTGCCCGGTATAATTTTTTCCAATGTTTGGAAACGCAGACTGATTTTTTTCCAGTCCTTGGAAAGCTTGAGCTGATTTTCTCCAAACATCGGAAAGCCGGCA
>JBAWXO010000113.1:0-6389 GCA_037144035.1 Kiritimatiellales bacterium | reverse complement strand
CAGATTTTTGAGCCTCGCGGCAGTGTGTTCTCGTACTCGTGCTGATAGCTGATAAACAGTGCGCCTGGATGGCTTGCGGCAAAATCAAGAAGGGTGTCCGTTTGGTTGTTCAGCACAGTGATGGGTTTGTTTAATCGTCCAAGGAACTGGTACTGGCCGTGGTACTTTCCGACATTCACGACCGGAAGCCCTTCATCCATTTTGCCTTTTATAAAAACCGCCGTTTCTTTCATGTCATAATCATCCATGAAGCTTTTCTTGGCTTCAACGAGCGCAAACAACAGCACCAGTGTCATACCTATGGCTACTCGTTTGAATGTGTGACTGGTTGAGCGGAAAGGCAGTAGTAAAAAAAGTCCGGCGACCAGCAGCCCGATCGCAGCATACAGGGTGTCGCCGTGCTCCAGGCGCCCGACATCGCCGCCCAGATCGATAAACGGAATCGCCAGGGCGGCAAAACCGAGCAGCAGGAACATACCCCCGAGGATCTTTACAGAAATTTTTCCGGAGACGCCTTCGGCTTGGGCAATGTTCCTGCCGATCAGAAGTGCGCCGGCCGGAATAAACGGAATCAGATAATGCACCTGCTTGCCACTGATCATGGAGAAAATAAGCAGCGGAAGCCCCAGCCACACCATGCAAAAACGAGTTCCAGTATCGGACGTTTTCAGCTTGGCAATATTCCGGCGGATCAGAAATGTGCAGGGCAGAATCAGATAGAGGATCTGATCGGCCGGTTTGACACCGTTCATGATAAAAATAAGCAGAGGCAGACCTATCCAAATCAGACAGGAGAGAGCGATCTTTAGCTGAAGTTTTGAAAAGGAAGGACGGAAGAGAATCCACGGGAAAAAGAAAAGCGGCACGATGGGCATATACCACCAGAATGGACGGCGGTGCGCGAACGACGAAGTGACACGGTCCACCGTCTGTCCCCACAGAATGGCGTGACGGTAAGCCTCACCGCCTTGAATAGCCGCTGGGACAGCCCACAGCAAGGCGGCCGCGAATCCGAGTACCGCAACGCCCAGAATTCCCAAATACCATTTTGCCCGAACCGGAGTTTTCCGGCGGGTATCCCACCAAACCCGGAAAAGGGGAATCGAAAGGAGATAAACGAATACAGCCGGACCCTTTGTCAGCAGTCCGCCAGCAACTCCGGCCGTTAACATCCACCAGCCGCCCCGCTGCCCTTCGGCGGCGCGCAGCGTTCCCAGCAGACCGAGCAGAATCCAGAACGTGAGAACCATGTCGAACATGATAGCGACCGACCAGGCGGCCCAGATCGCGGTGGAGGCCAGAATCAGCGCGGCGCAAACAGCCGTTTTCCGTTCCTGAGGCCAAAGCCGCAGGCTGATCCGGTAAATAAGGATCAGGCTCAGCAGACTGAAAATTCCGGGAATCAGCCGGGGCGTGAAATCATTCACGCCGAAAAGCGCCCATCCGGCATGCATCAGCCAGAACAGCAGTGGAGGCTTATGAGAATAGGGCTCGCCGTTCAGATAGGGCACCAGAAAGGAATGTTTGTTCCACATTTCCCATGCGGCGGAAACATAGCGTGTCTCATCAATCGGTGTGATCGGCAAGGCGATGGTTGCGCACAGGCTCATCAGCAGAATCAGCAGCAGCGGCAATTTTAGATCGGAAAACATTTGTTTCATAAGACTCAATGTAGCGTTCCGGCGGTTATTCTTCAACCGCTTCCTGCCGGTTGCGAAGAATTGTTTTGAGCTCAATGCGCTTTGGTTGCGGGACGGTGTTTGAAGGCGAACAGGCAGAGGGCAATCAGACCGATCAACACCGCGGAGGCGGCGAAGCGGCTGAGCGCAAGGCCGCCGTGATCGAGCGGTTTGTCGAGAAAGTCGCCAACGACTGCGCCCAGCGGCCGGGTCAGGACAAACGCCGTCCAGAACAGGGCGGTGCGGTTGATGCGTTTTACCAGATACAGTCCGGCGACAACGGCCAGCATTCCGCAGAACAGTAGTGCGCTGCCGCTGTAGCCGAACCCGGCATCGTCAGCCGTCCAGTCGCCGAGCGCGGTTCCCAGCGTTTGCGAAAACATAATGGTCGTCCAGTAAAACATTTCGGCTTTGGGCGAGCTGACGGATGTGACGGATATGGAACCCATGGTGCGGTGCCACAGGAGCAGGGAAGCGGCCAGCAAGGCAAGCAGGATGGCGGTTCCGCCGGCATAGCCGATACCAAGCGAACGGTCGGCGAAGTCCGCCAGTGTTGTGCCGACCGTGGTGGTTGCAATGATGGTGATCCAGTAGATGACCGGATGAAATTTCGGGGCTTTGATCTGGAAGAAGACAGCGAACAAAAACAGGGCGGCAAAAATGCCGGTGCTGACGAGGTAGCCGAGATTCAGCGACATGGATAATGCGTCGCCGCCGGTTTCGCCGAGTGTAGTGGCCAGAATTTTTGTGATCCAGAAGAGCAAGATGACTTCCGGCACCTTGCTGATGACTTTTTGATTTTCCATATTTAGTCCTTATTCGCTTAGGTAGGGATAACAGATTGTTTGATCGAACTCGGGGGCTTTTTTTGCCAGGTATTCCAAGGTCATGCGAAACGTTTCAGGAACGGGCAGGTCTGCGTAAATATTCATTTCAAGCCGAGTCGCGATGGCTTTTACCAGAGCCAACCCCAGTCCGCTGTGTTTTGAGACAGTACGTGAGGAGTCGTGGCGCCATAAAGGTTCAAACAGATGCTTCAAATCGGCTTCGTTTAGAACAGTGTTTGGATTTTCTATGGCAAATTGCCACGATCCGTTTTGTTCGACGGATAGATTGCAACGGATTGTTGCCCCGTCTGGACTGTACTCTATGGCGTTTTCCAACAGATTGCCCAGAACCATCTTGAGTAAGACGGGATGGCTTTTCACGATGACTTCGGCGGGGTTGGGTCCCACTAGAACTATTTTCCGCTCGTGAGCTTTCGCGGTATACAGATCTCGGATTTCTTGCCAAAGGGCGGATAAATTTACGGGATTTAAATCGGTTTCAACGGCGTTTTGTTGGCGGGCCAATTCCAGCAATTCACAGGTTATATTTTGCATGTGGGTGACAGAATCCAGCGTTTGCTGTGCCAGATTTTGCGTGGCGTCCAGATCATCCGGCCATTTCAGCGCCACCTCGGAAGCCGTGCGCAATTCAGAAAGAGGGGTGTTGATTTCATGCGCGATGTCGGAGGTAAGCCGTCTTTCGCGCTGGAACGCCTCGTTCAGGCGCCCGATCAGGGATGTCAGTTCTGTGGCGATGGGAATGAGTTCGATAGGCAAATGGTCGGAAGTGATTTGAGCCGTAGTCAGGGATGTCGCCTCCAACGCTTCCACCTCTTGAGTCAGTCTGTCGATTGGGGCCAATCCCTTGCGTAAGGCTCGATTAACCATCCATCCAGTCAGAATCAGTAAAAGGCCGCCAGTCACGATGATCCCAAAATGCACTTCTGCCAAAAGGCGATTCAGCGAAGTCCGGTCGCGGGCGAAAACGAGTACCATGGCAAACGGGTTTTCTCCTTGTTCTATCAATGCAGCGTCAACTTTCTCGCCGGTTGGCAGAAATCCGATTCCGACGGCGCGTCCCGGGTGGCCGTTCGGCAGTTGAATATTCCGGAATACGGGGTGATCCACAGTTCCGTATTGAGGACGGAGTGAGGCATCTCCCAGCGAGCGTGACTTGGAAAGTATGGTTCCGTCGCGCAGCCAGATTTGGTAATACTCACCCAGCTCGGGTCGCTCAAATTCCGGCAGAAGGCGTTCCGTAAATTCTAAGCTGATTCCATCGCGTTCAACCTCTGGAAACAGGGTCAGTAGTTTGGTTTTTGTCAGAAGAGTCTGATCAAATTGGGTGAGAAGCGCATGTTCGATCAGAATAGAGAGCGTGCTGAAGCCGCCAAGCATTAAGAGGCCGGTACTCAGAATGAGCGAAATCGTCAATTTTCCACGGATCGATTTTTTCACGGCTGCACTTCCAGCGTATAGCCGAGGCCTGGACGGGTTCGGATAAAAATCGTCTGGCTGGGTTCCGTTAGTTTTTTTCGTAGTGTGCAGATTGCGGAGTTGACCGCGTTGCTGAACACCTCGGTGTCTTCGTCGTATAAATGTTCTTCAATTTCTGTGCGGGTAATGAGGGTTCCGGGGCGAGATGCCAGATACGCCAGTAAGGCGTATTCACGAGGTTGCAGGCTAACGGGCTGTCCACTCAGCTCAACTGTACGGTTGACGGTATCGATCGATAAATTGCCGAGCCGAAGTTGCGGATTTCGCGTGCCGTGTTTCCGGCGGAGCAGGGCTTCTACTCGCGCTAAAAGTTCCTCAAGGGCGAATGGTTTGGTTAAATAATCATCGGCGCCGGTTTTCAGACCCTTCACTCGATCTTCAACGGCATCCATTGCGGTAAGAATCAAAACGGGTGTTTCTTTTCCCTGTTTCCGCCAGCGTTGAAGAAGCTCTAATCCGTTGATCTTGGGAAGCATCAAGTCCAGAAGGATCACATCGTACGGATTGGATTCTGCCAGCCAAAGCGCGGCTTCACCGTCCTCAGCTATATCGACCGCATAGCCTGTTTTGCGTAGCGCAATTCGCAACGAGCGCAACAGGGAGCGGGAATCTTCAGCAATCAGAATTCTCATCAGGTCGTCCGGTTTTTGTTCCAGAAGGGTAGTCCGTTGTCACGGCAAGATCAATGGTTCTAAATGAACAGATCACCGGGGCGGTTGCCGCCCGGTGATCTGTATTATCCATCCGGCCGTGGTCAATTAGTCTTTGTCTTCATCATCGCTTTTCGTGACGCCCAATACAGTTCCTTCTGCACTGACCGAAACAATTTGCTCAACACCGTTATCTTTCACTTCGACTTCATAAACGGTCCGTCCGCTTTTCGTTTTGCAATCGGCTTCCTTTATTTTTCCATTTGGAAATGTTTTGGCTGCTGCGGCCCGAACGGACTCCGGCAGATCGGCCAGCTTGATTTCTTTTCCATCGTCATCATGCTTTTTCAAACGCTTTTCGCGTTCAACCATAATCAACGTTCCATCGGCCTTTGTTTCCATGGAATAAAGGAACTCTCCGGATACCACTTTGACTTCATAGCTGACCCGCTTGTCTTTTTCCTCTTTTTCGGCCCGTTTCATTTCGCCCTGCGGGAACACACGCTGGACGGCCTGGACGACGGCCGGAGGAAGATCTTTCACCGCGATTTTAGCATCGTCATCCCCGAACAGTCCGAACCATTCGGCGCTGGCTCCGGCGGCCAGCGTTCCCCAAACCAGAACGGTCATCAGCACTTTTATTTCCATCTTCATGTCATACTCCTTTTTGTTGTTTGTTTTACTTGTGACTCACCGCCGTGTTGTTGTGCGAAATCAACAACTCATCACCATCCGACGGAACTTCCCGCACGGCGCCAATTCCCTTCGCATAATATTTGTACTCGACTGTGCCGTCGGCCAGACTCTCTCTGATCTTGAGGCAATTCTGATATGTCCCTGCTGGCACGGTCACGGTCTCCGTGAGAGAAATAACCTCATCACTTTCATTAATTTCTTTGGACACATTCTCCGATTTAAATTTATCACCGTCTTCCGGATGCGCCGTCATGACGATACCGGGGATCGTGGTATCCCGGCCGAACAGCCAAGCCCCGTCGTGGCTCGTCACCTTGCCGTCAGTGTATTCATCCACGTCTTCACCCAGATAATACACATTACCGTTGTCATCCTGTGCAAAGTAGTCGAGCGCGACTTCCTCCAGTTTTCCGTCTACAAATACGCGATCTTCCATCACCAAAGACTCGACATCCTGGTCGCCGATGGTGAAGGTCCTTCGTTTATTCGGCATCAAGGTACGTTCGACACGCGTCTTTTTTCCGTCTTCCGTGCCTTCGAGGATGTCCTGTTTGAGTGACGCCAGCGGCAGGTAGGGATTCGTGATGTCTCGCGGATGGCTGAATTTGACACCGGCTAATATATCTTTTTCAGCGGCCAGTTCCGCAGCCCGATCAGCGGCGTCATCGGTCTTAATTCGAACCAGCTTGCCATCTTCCGTCACATTAAGATCACACGCATTACCATTCTTGTCTTTGATTGCTGCTTCATAAAGTGTTTTGCCGTCCACATTATGGCCGGGCGACTCCTTGTCTACGGATTGACCTGTCACGCCGCCGTTGGCCAGAATTGTGACCCGTACCGCTTCCGGCACATCTTTCCATTTCATTTCAGTCCCGGCAAAACAGGCGCTTGCCATAGTGCCTCCAAGTGCCAGTACTGCGGCGAGCTTCTTCGTTTTCCGTATCGTATAGTTCATCGCTTACCTTCTTTCTGCTGGTTGTTTTGTCCACCGGAACTATTTCGACGACAAGCTACCAAAGACAAGATTACGAATAGAT
>JBAWXO010000112.1:0-6417 GCA_037144035.1 Kiritimatiellales bacterium | reverse complement strand
AAATCTACGGACATATCAATATTTCTTCGGGAAGTCTTGGCTGATTCTTCGGTAACAATTACCTTGTTATTGTACAAATCGATATCTTTAATTTTTAAAAATCTCAATTCTTGGCCTGGTCGTAAAGCAAGATAATATTGAAACATACAAGCTAAAAAAAGTTGTTTATCCTTTTCTTCAATTAAATCGAGTAATTTTTTCAGATCCCTTTGAGTAATTGGTCTTGCTGCCATATCTTTTATTTTAGGCGGCTTAACAATATCGAAAACTGGGTTTAGTGAAATTTTATCTTTTTTCTTCATAAAGCTGAAAAGGGCCTGCGCTTCCTGAACGACGTCTATGCCAAAGATGCCGAAGGCCCCAAGAGCGTCATCGATATCGCCGACATCATGGTGCCGCATCTCGGCGCCTCGACCAAAGAAGCCAACTTCAACGCCGCCAAGCGCTCGGCCGAGCAACTGATTGATTTTGATGGTAAAGGCGTCACTTCCTATATCGTCAACCGCGACATTCCGGAAGGGCTCGACGAAGCCTACGCCGATCTAACCTATACCATCACCACGCTGGCCCGCGCCATGATCGGCTCTGAAACCAAGCTCAACCGCATCGAAGCCAGCTTCTACGGCGACCTGCAACCCTTCGGTAAATGGCTCGCCGTACCCGTCGTCTGCGCGCTCAGCGACGAATTCGACCGCTCCATGGACCCGAAAGCCGCCATCGCTTTCTTGAAGGAGATGGGGATTGAATATTCCGTTCGCGAACCCGATGGAACCAAAGGCTACGGCAACTCCATCACCATCGACCTCATGGCCAGCGTCGACAAAGACAGCTTGCGCCGTATCAGTGTACGCGGCACCGTCGCCGAAGGCGTCATGATGATTTCGCGCATCGGCGAATTTGATAAACTTTACTTCGAGCCGACCGGACACATTGCCCTCTTCACCTACATGGATCGCCCCGGCGTGCTCAGCGAAATCGCTGGCGCCATGGCAAAGGAAGGCATCAACATCGACGACGTGCGCAATCCGCATGACAAGACCGGTGAACGTTCCATCGCGATTCTGAAAATCAGCCAGCCGGTTCCTGAAAAGGTTCTCGCTAAAGTCGCCGGGAAGATCGAAGCTATCAGCTTCTGCACTGTCTCGTTCTAATAGAAAAGGAGTCTGTATGTTGAGAAAGCTGTTTTATCTGATTGTTGTTCTTCTGCTCTGCAGTTCCTGCGTCAGCCGGACAACCTACAAAGAGCCGGGGCTTAAAGGTAATGCCGCATCCGGAAAAAATGCGGGTGAAAAGAAAACCGTCTGGTTCTGGGACAAAGATTTTTAACCGCCGCTGATTTCTACCGAGCCGGTTTGGCTGCGCGCAATGCGGAGTCGGCCTCGGCAAAAAGGTTTTCAGCAGGAAGCGCGGCGGCTCCAGAGGATGATTTGATTTTCCCAAACCTTGGGAAACCCGCCCCGCCCTGCGGGCACCCCTCCAAAGGAGGGGTTTCAATTTGCATCCATTCGCGTCCATTCGCAGTTAAAATTTCCAAACCGCGGAAAACCCGCTCTGTAAATTTCCAAACATTGGAAAGTCCGGTTTCCGGAAGAATAACGGCAAATTCGTCGCCGCCGATCCGGCAGACCACATCGGCTTTGCGCGCGGTTTCCTGCAGGAGTTTCGCAAAAAATTTAAGCACCTCGTCCCCTGCCTGATGCCCAAGAGTGTCGTTGACCCGTTTAAATCCATCGAGATCAAACAGCACGAGACTCAACTCGCGACCGTAACGGCGGGCAGCTTCAATATTCTGCGCAAGCGCTTCGTCGAAGATGCGGCGGTTGTAGAGTCCGGTCAGCGGATCGCGTACGGCCTGCTCAGCCAGCTGGGCCGCAAGCTTCCGTACATCGGCGGGGGCACCGATTTCGGCAAGGCGGTGCTGGAGGCGGTCAGGCATATTTGTACGAAGAGAACAGAGTATATATCCATGATGTCAGTTCGCCGAGAACCTGCTTGAAGGCGAGACTGCTGCGCCACCAGTGACGCAGGTCGGCTTCCTGACTTTCGAGAGAAACGACACCGATAGGATAGTCGGTTCCGAACGCCTGCTTATAGAGATAGAAAGATCGGCGGCTATGCGCGCCCATGCTGTAGACGTTGCAAGACTTCCCGAAAAGTCCGCGTTGCTTCAGGGCATCGCGCGCAGCCAGCGCAGAGGCGTAGGTTCGATCGCATTGTACATCGGGAGCCGGTGCGCAGAGTATTTTTTCATCCGCCATTATAAATAAACGAAGGCGGGCGGCGGTTACTTCGGCGTAGGTTTTTTCTCTAAGCAAACTGCCTCCGAATTTAACGGGTCCGCCGGTAGCGACAACGATCTGTTCGGGCTGAATGTCCCTAGCTGCTTCTTTGAGCTCTGCATCAGGCAGCCAGCCTTCGATAATGATGATTTCGGCGTTCGGCAACGGATGATGCTGTGCCAGAAAGGGATAGAGATGGCTGATTACGCCGTAAAAGAGGCCTCCGATAAGCAGGAGAAGCAGAAAGAAGACCTGTCCGGTTGGTATCAAAACTTCTTTTTTGCGGAAAAATTTCACGCAGAAGGGTATAACCTTTCAGCCGGCTCAGAACAATTCCTATCTTTTTGCAGAAAACTTTTGGCGTAGGTATTGACACGGGGTATCCCCTCGTATATTTTCCCCGCCTTGCATTTGAACTGGAAAGATTTGTAATGAAGACATTTGTAGCAAACGAAAATGATATTAAACGGGACTGGTATGTGATCGACGCCACGGATAAGTCCACCGGACGTCTGGCTGTATTTATCGCAGATCTTCTGCGCGGCCGTAACAAACCGACCTATACCCCGCATGTGGACACAGGCGCCTTTGTGGTGATCATCAACGCTGAAAAAGTGAAGCTGACCGGCAACAAGGAAGAAAAGAAAATTTACCAAGATTACAGCGGTTTCAGTAGCGGTTTAAAAGAGCGCACCGCCGCGACGATCCGTGCGAAGAATCCGACGCGCATTATCATGCAGGCTGTCGAGGGCATGCTCCCGAACAACCGCCTGATGCGTAAGACGATTACCCGCCTGAAAGTCTATGTCGGCCCGAACCACCCGCACACGGCGCAAAAGGTTCAGATACTTGAATTTAAAGGCTAATCTAAGGAGTACAACGTGGTAGCAGCGAAAAAAGTTGATCAGTTTGCCGCAACAGGCCGGCGCAAAACATCGGTGGCGCGGGTCACTCTCATCAAGGGCTCCGGCGTCATCACCGTAAACGGCAAAACCGCCAAAGATTATTTTGATACCAAGGACATGCTGGACACCGTGGTTCGTCCACTGGTACTCACCGAGCGCGTTAAACAGTACGACATGACGGTTGTCGTCAGCGGCGGCGGAAAAGTCGGTCAATGCGGAGCGATCTCGCACGGCGCATCTCGCGCTCTGATCAAAGCGGAAGAGGAACTGAAACCGATCCTGAAGAAGGGCGGCTTCCTCACCCGCGATGCGCGTATGAAAGAACGTAAGAAACCGGGTCAGCCGGGCGCACGCAAGCGCTTCCAGTTCTCGAAACGCTAAGCCGTACGCGGCTTGCGGCAAAGTCCCGGCGCTCTTGCGAGACCGGGACTTTTTTTATTCCGAAAATATGTGCGGAAGTGTAGTCTTCCGCCGTTGGAGTTGGAACACATGAAAAAATCACTGCCTTTGCCAAAGGGATTTTCGGCGGCCGGAATCTCCGCCGGAATCAAAAAGAAGAAAAAGGATATGGCTCTGATCGTCTCCGACGTGTCGGCGAAAACTGCCGCCGTCTTTACAACGAATCAGATCAAGGCATCTCCAGTCAAATGGGACATCCGTGTCGTTGAGCATGACGGCGCGCGGGCGATTGTGATGAACAGCGGCAACGCCAACGCCTGTAACGGCGAGCAAGGCATGGCCGACGCCGAAGCAATGGCCGCCCTCGCCGCCGGAAAACTGGGAATCAAACCACTGGATGTTTTTGTCTGCTCCACCGGTACGATCGGAAAACCGCTGCCGATGGAAAAAATCGCCGGAGGAATCGAACTGCTGTTTGACGCGGTTTCCCCCGACGGAGGCATGGACGCGGCTGAGGCCATGATGACCACCGATCTCGTCAGCAAAACAGTCACTGCTGAAATTGACCTCGACGGAAAACCGGTGCGGATCACCGGTCTTGCAAAAGGTTCCGGAATGATTGAACCGAACATGGCCACCATGCTCGCTTTCATCCTGACCGATGCGGCGGTAGAAAAGCACGCCCTGCAATGCGCGCTGAGGGTGGCGGCCGATATGAGCTTTAACCGGATCACGGTGGATGGCGACCGGAGCACCAACGACACGGTCATCTGTCTCGCCAACGGACAGGCCGACAACGAACTCATTACGCAAAGTTCCAAGCATTGGAAACTTTTTTTCCAAACCTTGGAAAAAGTAATGTTCGACCTCGCCATGATGATCGTCAAAGACGGCGAAGGCGCCACGCGGGTTATCACAGTAAAAGTGACCGGCGCGGCCTCCGGCGGCGAAGCCGAGGAAGCTGCGCGGGCAGTCGCCAACTCCATGCTCAACAAAACCGCATGGGCGGGTAAGCGGCCCAATTGGGGACGGATCATGGATGCGATCGGTTATTCCTACGCGCAGGTGCAGGAAAACAAGGTCGACATCGACTACGACGATGTGCCCGCCGTGCGCAACGGCATGGCCGCCGGAACGCCTGAAGAGGAACTGGTTGCGGCCGTTTCCAAAGAAGCTTTCACCATTAACATCAATTTGAATCTCGGCGGCGGAAGCTCGGTGGTCTACACATGTAACTGCACCGAGGAGTATGTGCGGATCAATGTGGAATAAACGGGAATTTTGCCATGCAACAGATGATTGAAAAGGCGTCGGTTCTGATTGAAGCCCTGCCCTACATCCAAAAATTCCGGGGCGATACGGTTGTCGTTAAATTCGGCGGTAGCATTATGGAAAGCGAGATCGGTTACCGGAACATTCTTAAGGATGTCGCGTTCATGGAATGCGTCGGCCTTCAGCCGGTGATTGTTCATGGCGGCGGCAAGTCCGTTTCCAAAAAAATGCGGGAAGCGCATATCCAGCCGAACTTTGTTCAGGGCCTGCGGGTGACCGACGAGCAAACCATTAAAGTGGTTGAGGGCGTCCTGAACACCGAAGTGAATCCGCATCTCGTGGAAATCATCAAAAATTACGGCAGCAAAGCGCACGGCATTCACGGTGAAGATATTATCAAAGTCAAAAAACACACCGGCTATGATCCGCAGACCGGCGCGGAACTCGATTGGGGTTACGTCGGCAAAGTGATTCACGTCGACGTGGAACCCATCAAGGCGTTTCTGAAAGCGGACATCATTCCGGTCATCACGCCGCTCGGACGCGGCGAGGACGGACATCTTTACAATGTGAATGCCGACGATGTCGCCAACGCCGTTGCCTGCGCCCTGCAGGCGCGGAAACTGGTTTTCCTGAGCGATGTGCCGGGATTGCTGCGGGATCCGAACGATGCGACCACGCTGATTTCAACGCTGACTCTGGGTGAAGTGGAAGATCTGATCGCGCGGGGCATTATCTCCGGCGGTATGCTACCGAAGATCGGAGGCGCAGTTGACGCACTCAAAGCAGGCGTCAGTAAAACGCATATAATTGACTCAGCCCTGCCTCACTCGCTGCTGCTGGAACTGTTCACCGACAAAGGCGTCGGAACCGAGATTGTGAAATAAAGATGAAAAGCACTGAAATAATTGATCTGCACAAAAAGTATGTGATGCCGACCTATGCGCCGGGCCTTGTGCTCGTCAAAGGCAACGGTTCCAAGGTTTGGGATGCCGACGGCAAGGAATACCTCGATTTTCTCGCCGGTATCGCCGTGCTTAACGTCGGCCACTGCCATGCGGCGGTCGTGAAGGCTGTGCAGGAGCAGGCAGGCAAACTGGTGCACGTCTCCAACCTTTATTACAACGAAAACCAGCCGCAGCTCGCACAGGCGCTGGCTGAACGGTCGATGGGCGGAAAATGTTTTTTCTGTAACTCCGGTGCGGAAGCCAACGAAGGACTGATTAAGCTCGCGCGGCTTTGGGGCTCGGCCAAAGGCAAATATGAAGTCATCACCATGAAGAACTCCTTTCATGGCCGGACGCTGGCCACGCTGACAGCGACTGGACAGGACGTTTACATCAACGATGAAAAATTTGAACTGGGACGTAACTTCTGCACCAAGATTTGGAATGCCGCGCGCTTTATGCAGATGAACGCTACCGGTGAAGTAATCAATCCGGATGGAATCGATTTCAGCAAAATGACGCTCAGTCCGGACGACCAGCATATTCTCGCCAAACTCGGCGAAGCGGTGCGCAATACCGAAGACAATCTGGCGCGTCATCGTTTCAATGACGCGG
>JBAWXO010000111.1:0-6438 GCA_037144035.1 Kiritimatiellales bacterium | reverse complement strand
GCCTCAACAACAAAGAACGGCCAAACGGCCCAGCAAGACCTTCATCCTGATGTCATCACTGTTTTGCAAAGCATTCGCCCGCATGATGTGTGCACCACCCTGCCCGTCTTCAATACGGTTCCTTCCATCGAACAGTACAAGATTGATCTTCAAGCCGCAGAGATTCCCTATACGGATCACTGTGGTCGCAGGGCAGACTTCCACGCGTTGCGCCATACCTGCGGAACTAATCTTGCCAAATCGGGCGTATCGCCTCAGGCGGCAAAAAAAATAATGCGTCATAGTGATATGAAGCTGACGACAAACATCTACACCGACACACAACTGCTCGAAACCGCGTCGGCTGTGCATAGTTTACCAAGTGTTTTGTCACGACCCCAAATAGCGCCCCAAAAATCAGGCTCGCGTGGACATTTGGCGGCACAAGATGGCACAGACGGGAAAACACTTCACCTTCCGCAACCCTCTGATAGTGAGGGCGATGGTCACAGTCTGGCACCAACTGGCACAGATGGGCATTCAACCCATGGTGGTGCCGGGGGAGGGACTCGAACCCTCACAGTTTGCACCGCTGGATTTTGAGTCCAGTGCGTCTACCAATTCCGCCACTCCGGCTTCGTGAGAAGTGGAGAAGATAGAAAAAGCCCCTGCCTTTTGCAAGCAGGGGCTTCCGCTTTCGGCTGTGCGTCGCTTATTGACCAGTCATTTCGTCGTAGAAACGGATGAACCGGTTTTTATCCGCACTCTCTCGTAGCTTCATGGCCGCACGCGGATGCTCGTTCATCTGCCCAGTAATCATGTACGGAATGCTGTAGCCCCAGTCAATCTGATCGCGCAGAGGCAGAGTCCATTTTTCAATCGCCTCGATCGCCGGACGCTGGTGGAATTTCGGATTGCGCAGGAAGCCCAGCAACAGTTCGGTCGGACAGTTGCCCGCGCCGCGGCCGAGTCCGTCGATGGTTGAGTCGAGCATCGTCGCACCATGAATAGCGGCGAAGATGGTGTTGACGTAGGCCATCTGCTGATTGTTGTGCGCATGAATGCCGACCTGTTTGCCCTTGCCCATCGCGGCGATGTAGCGGCGCAGCAGGTCGTCCACCTGTTCGAAGTAGAGCGAGCCGAAGCTGTCCACGAGGTAGACCATATCCGTTTCGCTCTTGCCGATCAGTTCCAGGCCTTTGTTTAGCTCGAACTCGGGAACGGTGGAAATCGCCATCAGGTTGACAGAGGTTTCATAGCCTTTATCCTTGGCATCCTTCACCATGTCGAGCGCGGCGGGAATCTGATGGATGTAGCAGGCGACGCGTATAAGATCGATCAGACTTTTTTCGCGCGGAACGATATCACTCTCGTTGGTGCGGCCGACGTCGGCCATCACACTGAGCTTGATCCCCTTTTCGACTCCGGCGAAAAAGCGGTTCAGGTCATCTTCATCGCACGATTTCCACAGACCGTATTCCTCCGGGCTGAAAAGCTTCTTATCGGCCTTGTAACCGATTTCCATGTAGTCCACGCCGGCGGCTATCAGCGCCTTGTGGATACCGAAAACAAATTCGTCACTGAAACGGTGGTCGTTCATCAGCCCGCCGTCGCGAATGGTGCAGTCGAGCACCTTCAGTTGCGGCCAGTAATCGACCCACCCTGCACTTGTATCCTGCTGCTTCGTCATTTTTTTCTCCTTTGAACCCTCTCCGCTCTTCACCGCGTTAACTTTTTCAGCCATCCGTTTGAGCGCCTCATTCCGGTCACCGGTCTGGAGCGATTCAGAATACTGAACCCCGCCGATCTTCTGCCGCCAGTAGTAGATTCCACCGCGCCGCTTTAGATTTTTCATCCCCGTACCTTCAAACGTTTCCATAACGCATCACCAAAGTGAACACCTTTTGTTTTTTATGATGCACGTATGATGCGCCTTAGCATTAAACCAGTCAACCTTTATTTCAAATGATTTGAATCGGCACCGTCCATCACCCATTATTCCGACTTTCCAGTATTTCATCATTCCAGGAGTTTCGTATGGCGCATATTATTGTCCCAGAAGCCGAAAAACTGCTCGACCAGGAAATCAAAGTTCTCGACCACGGATTCGTCCGGCTGGTGGACTACATGGGAGGCGACGCCCGTATCGTCCAGACCGCCCGCGTTTCCTACGGCGAAGGCACTAAAACTATACGGCAGGACGCCGGGCTCATCGACTATCTCCTGCGCCACGAACACACCTCGCCCTTCGAACACGTCATCTTTGAACTCCACTGCAAAATGCCGATCTTCGTCGCCCGCCAGTGGATCCGCCACCGCACCGCGCGCCTCAATGAAATCTCCGGCCGCTACAGCGTCATGAAAGATGAATTCTATCTGCCGTCGCGCAGCCAGATCAGTATGCAGAGCCTCGACAACAAACAGGGCCGAGAAAAAGAAGCCGTCCCGGTTGAGTTGCAGGACAAAGTGCTCGAACTACTCAAAAAAGATCAGTCCACCAGCTACGCCAACTACAGTGAAATTCTGAACGACGGCATTGCCCGCGAACTCGCCCGCATCAACCTGCCGCTCTCCATGTACACCGAGTGGTACTGGCAGATGGATCTCAAAAACATGCTTCACTTTTTAAAACTGCGCATGGACTCACACGCCCAGTGGGAAATTCAGGAATACGCCCGCGCCATCGCGAAAATTGTTAAAGCAGTCTGCCCGCTGGCCTACGAATCATTTGAACGGCACATCCTGCGCGGCGCGAATTTTTCCAGCGACGAAATCGCCGCCATCAACGCGATGTTGGCTGGAAAACTCAATCCGCTCGAAGAACGCCGCCGCACCGAATTCGAAGACAAACTCCGCGGCAACCTATCGCTCTTCGAAAAACCGGCTGAGTAAAAATTTCTCGCAACCGTCTTCGCCGGAGGCTCCGCCGCATCAGGAAGGCGTGGAGGCGCAAAAAGTTTCCAGACATTGGAAAACGGTGCGGCCACCGTCCGCACCCACAGAACTGTAGCCGCGTCCGTCGGGCGCGGGTTTCCAAATGTTGGAAAAAAGAATTCCTCGCAGAGCAACTATGTTAGGCCGCAACCAAAAAGTCATGGTTTTTGACTGCCGAGATGGCTGCGACGAGCAGCTTTCTCATGACATTTTTTTCGCGTGTTGCAGCCCGTCATGGCCGAAACGCTCTCGGCAATTTGTAACGCAACGACCTTTTCGGCCAAAAGGCGTCTGGTTTTCCGTCTTTGCCGAACAGGTCTTCTCCGCTCACGTCGCTTCCCGTGCTAAAATAAAAAAGGCCGCCCAATCGGGACGGCCTTCTTCCATTGTTTTGAAAACTTACGCCTTTTTGAAGCAAAGCGTAGCGTTGTGTCCGCCGAAGCCGAGCGAGTTGCTGAGCGCGGCGCGCACTTCCATCTTGCGGGCGACGTTTGGAACGTAGTCGAGGTCGCAGTCCGGATCGGGCGTTTCGTAGTTGATGGTCGGCGGAACAATGCCTTCTTTGATAGCCATGGCGCAAACGATGGCTTCGACTCCGCCGGCGGCGCCGAGCAGGTGCCCGGTCATGGACTTGGTGGAGCTGACGGCCACTTTACGGGCTTGCGCTTCGCCGAGCGCCTTCTTGATCGCTAGCGTTTCGCCTTTATCGTTGAGGGAGGTGCTGGTGCCGTGCGCATTGATGTAGTCAATGTCTTCCGCTTTAAGCCCAGCGTCTTCAAAGGCGAGGCGCATACCACGGGCGGCTTGGGTGGCGTCCGGATCGGGCGCGGTGATGTGATGCCCGTCACAGGTGCGTCCGTAACCAGCGAGTTCGCAGTAGATTCTCGCACCGCGCGCTTTGGCGTGCTCTTCGCTTTCAATAACAATAACCCCGGCGCCCTCACCCATAAGGAAGCCGTCGCGGTTGAGATCGAACGGACGCGAAGCGTGCTGCGGGTCGTCGTTGCGGGTGGTCAGCGCCCGCAGGGCGCAGAAACCGCCGAGCGCGAGCGGAGTGATCGAGCCTTCGGTTCCGCCGGCGAGCATCACGTCGGCCTCGCCGTGCTGGATGATGCGCAAGGCTTCGCCGATGGAGTGCGTACCGGAGGCGCAGGCGCTGGTAACGCAGAAATTAGGGCCTTTAAGCCCAAATTGGATGCCGACATGACCGGCAACAATGTTGGTGATCATGACCGGGATAATGAAGGGCGATAGGCGGGAGGCGCCGCGTTCGCGATAGGTGTCCTGCGAGGATTCCATGATCTGCAGACCGCCGATACCGGTACTGACGATCACGCCGATGCGCTCAAGATCCTCTTTGGTAAGATCCAGACCGGAATCCTGCATCGCCATGATGGAGGCCGCCAACCCGTACTGGGTGAAAGGATCCATTTTGCGGGCTTCTTTTTTGGAGATATAGAGCTCGGGATCAAAGTTTTTGACCTCTGCGGCGATTTTACTGGTGAACCCTTCGAGGTTTTCGATCTTGGTGACCGGCCCGCCGCCGGAACGGCCGGTTTTGAGGCCTTCCCAGAATTCGGCCAGATTGTTGCCGATCGGGGTGACCGCGCCCATGCCCGTAATAACTACTTTACGACGACTCATGATTCTCCTTCGGAAATTAAAACAAAAAAGCCGGGAACCCGTTTAAAGGTTCCCGGTTTTTCTATCACAAGCGGTCTTTATTCTCCAAGACCTTTTGACTTGAGATAGTCAATGACGGCGCCGACGGAGGTGAGCTTTTCAGCATCCTCGTCCGGAATTTCCGCACCGAATTCTTCTTCGAAAGCCATAACGAGTTCAACGGTGTCGAGCGAGTCCGCACCGAGGTCTTCGATAAACGAAGCCGCGGGGGTAACCTGATCCGCATTCACGCCAAGCTGTTCGACGATGATATCTTTTACTTTATCTGCAAGCGCCATAGTATTTCTCCTTGTTTCGGCTCCTGATTGGATCACTTTTTTAACCTACATAACCATGCCGCCGCAAGTCGAAATCACCTGTCCAGTGACATAACCTGAGGCGTCCCCCGCCAGGAAAGCGACCACATTGGCCACATCTTCAGGGTCGCCAAAGCGACCCAGCGGGATATTGGCGAGCATTTTCTGCTGCACCTCTTCTGAAAGCGCATCCGTCATTTTGGTACGGATAAAGCCGGGGGCGACCGCGTTGCAGCGGACGTTGCGGCTGGAAAGTTCTTTGGCCACGGTCTTGGTGAAGGCAATCACCGCGCCCTTGGAGGCCGCGTAGTTGGCCTGGCCGGGGTTGCCGATGAGGCCGATGATCGAGGCGATGTTGACGATACTTCCGGAGCGCTGTTTCATCATGCCGCGCATCGCGGCCTTGGTGAAGAGGAACACGCCCTTGAGATTGACGTTGAGAACGGCATCCCAGTCGGCTTCGCTCATGCGCATGATCAGGCCGTCTTTGGTGATGCCCGCGTTATTGACCAGCACATCGATCGCTTTGTTGAAATCCTTCTCGATCTGCTTCACGGTGGTGTCCACGCCATCGGCGCTACTAACATCCACGCTGTAGCATTCCGCGCGGCGGCCAAGCGCCTTAACTTTTCCGGCGGTTTCATCGAGCCACTCGGCCTTGAGGTCGCAAAGCGCGAGGTCGGCGCCGTCTGCGGCAAGTTTGAGCGCGATCGCTTGGCCGATGCCGCGGGCCGCGCCGGTTACCAATGCAACTTTTCCATCAAATTTTCCCATGAAAACCCCCTGTCTATATTTGAATTTAAAGCACGAAACCCGAAGTCCGAAACAAATTAAAAATTTAAAATTCCAATTGTTAAATAAGCCGTTTTTTCTCTCGTTTTCTTTTATTCGCTATTTCGTGCTTCGATATTCGGATTTCGAAATTCCACAGCTCGGCGCTGCCGCGCATGTGTCAGACTTCCATGTCGGAAATGGTGCCTATGTTAGAGATCGAAACCGTCTTGTCAATCCGCTTCATCAGGCCGGCCAGCACCTTGCCGGGGCCGCACTCAATCATCTCAGTAACACCTTGAGCGGCAAGCCACTGCATCGACTCAACCCAGCGGACTGAACCGGTGATTTGAGCCACCATATTGGCGCGGATTGCTCCGACACTCTCATGCGGTTTGCCGGTGACATTCGAAAGCACTGGGATACAAGGCGCGGTCAATGAAATGGTTTCAAGAAATCCGGCTAGCCGGTCGGCGGCAGGCTGCATGAGCGGAGAATGGAACGCACCGGCGACCGGTAACGGTAGCGCGCGCTTGGCACCAGCCTCTTTGCAGAGAACTTCAGCTTTGGCGATGCCTTCGGCGGTACCGGAAAGCACAATTTGGTCGGGCGAATTGATGTTCGCCAACGTCACGCCTGTTTCGGCAACGATCTTTTCGAGCGCGGCGCGGTCGAGGTTGATCACAGCCAGCATTGCGCCGGGATTGGCGATGCAGGCGGCCTGAATAAATTCTCCGCGAGCTTTGAGAACGCGCAGCGTGTCTTCAAAGGAAAT
>JBAWXO010000110.1:0-6440 GCA_037144035.1 Kiritimatiellales bacterium | reverse complement strand
CCAGCGAAACGCCGAGGATCGCGTTGGCGCCGAGGTTGCTCTTGGTCTTGGTGCCGTCGAGATCAATCATGAACTGGTCAATGCCGACCTGATCAAGAGCGTCCATACCGATAATGGCCGGAGCGATCTGTTCGTTCACATTGGCAACGGCCTTCTTCACGCCTTTGCCGAGGTAGCGCTTCTTATCGCCGTCGCGCAGTTCGAGCGCTTCGTTTTCACCGGTTGAGGCGCCTGACGGTACGGCCGCGCGGCCCAGCACGCCGGATTCGAGAATCACATCCACTTCAATCGTCGGGTTGCCGCGCGAATCGAGAATTTCGCGGGCCAATACTTCTACAATAACTGACATATCTGCTCCTTGGTTTGAGGTTTAAATTCCCTGAAAATGAGCCGGAACTATACGGACGCACCTGCACCCCCGCAACACGAAAACAGAGGGAAAACACGACCGTCCTTTAAGTTTCCAGAGATTGGAAAAATCAACTACCGTGCGTTCCAATTCTTTGGAACTGGATATGGACGAATCCGTTAAAATATATACCGATGGCGCGTGCAAGGGAAATCCCGGGCCGGGCGGCTACGGCGTCGTGCTTTTGTCCGGCGAACGACGGAAAGAGCTTTCCGGCGGATTCCGCAAGACCACCAACAACCGCATGGAACTGCTGGCCTGTATCGAAGGGTTGCGTTCGTTGAAGCGGTCCTGCACCGTTGAACTGACCAGCGATTCCAGCTATGTGGTGAACTCTATAGAAAAGGGCTGGGCCAAACGGTGGCGTTCCAAAGGTTGGAAACTTTCCCCCTCCAAACCGGCGAAAAATTCCGATCTTTGGAAACAGCTGCTTGATCTGTGTGCGGAACATACTGTCCGTTTTCACTGGGTGAAAGGCCACGCCGGTCATCCCGAGAACGAACGCTGCGATGTGCTGGCCGTGGAGGCCTCGCAGTTGAAAGAACTTCCCGCCGATCTTGCCTTTGAAGCCGTCGCCGTTCCTGCTGACGATCTCTTTAATGTGGGATATCCCAGCGAATGACAAAAAGCAGCGAATGTTAAAATTTAGACGATGTTGGTTTCGTTGCTTATTGTCATTCGTTGGAAAAATACCATCCGGATTCACGGTGTATTCACGGTTGCAATTTTGGTAGTCTTTCGATCATGCAGTGGCCGGAGAACATTCGCAAAAAGCTGAAGGAACTGCCGGACGCGCCGGGTGTTTACCTGATGCGCGGACGGAACGGGGCGATCATTTATGTCGGCAAGGCGGTTTCTCTCCATAAGCGGGTTCAGAGTTATTTTCGCGAAAGCACCTATCGCAAAGCCGAGCCGAAATTGCGCGGGCTGATCCGCTCGATCACCGATTTCGATGTGCTGGTGCTCCGCACCGATGCCGAAGCAGTGCTGACCGAAGGCAAGCTGATCAAGGAATACAAGCCGCGCTACAACACGATGTTCAAAGACGATAAGAGGTTTCCTCTTTTGCGCGTTGACCTGAACAAGCCGGTTCCGAAATTTGAACTTTGCCGGATTGATAAAAACGACGGCGCGATTTATTTCGGCCCGTACACTTCGGGACTGGCGGCCCGCGCCGCGCTGGAATTTGTCGAAAGGCGTTTCGGTATCCGCCAGTGCCGTTCCGACCAGCCGGATACAGAAACCTACAAGCACTGCCACAACGACATCATCCGGCAGTGCTCCGCGCCATGCATCGGCAAGGTCTCGCCGGAGGAATACATGGAGCGCATTCAGACGGCCTGCGCATTTTTACGCGGCGAACGACCGGAGTTCATCAAAGAGGTGCGGGCGCAGATGGAAGCCGCCGCGGAAAAACATCAGTTTGAAGAAGCGGCCGCTTTGCGCGACATGATGTTCCTGCTGACCCGTGCCGTGAAGGAACGGGCGCTGGTGCGCAAGACCGACCGGATGCTGATTGATGATGCGGGCAGGGGCATTAAAGAGTTGGGCGAAGCGCTCGGTTTAGCGAAACCGCCGCGCGTGATCGAGTGCTTCGATATTTCCAACATTTCCGGTACGTACGCGGTGGCAAGTATGGTATCGGCAGTCGACGGGGTGCCTGCGCCCCAGCGTTACCGCCGCTTCCGAATCAAAACCGTCGAAGGAAGTGACGACCCGCGCATGATGGCCGAGGCCGTTACACGCCGGTATAGCCGCCTGAAAAACGAAGGAGCTTCACTCCCCGATCTTGTCGTGGTGGATGGCGGGATTACCCAATTACGAGCGGCCCGCGCGGCGCTGGCGGCAATCGGCCTGAACATTCCACCCGAGGCGCAGCCGAGAGAGGCCAGCACTATTGCGCCGGCAATGAAACGCAGTGAAATGGCAATTGTTGGACTGGCCAAACAGCACGAAGAGATTGTGCGTGACGACCAGCCGACACTCTTTCTGCCGCGCGATTCCAGAGCGCTGCGAGTGATGACGGGTTTGCGCGATGAGGCGCATCGCTTCGCCATTTCGTATCACCGCCGTCTGCGTTCGCAGCGCATCCGCGAGTCAGCGCTCGACGAAATTCCAACCATTGGAAAAAAGAAAAAGGAACTTCTGCTGAAATACTTCGGCTCCTTCGAGCGCTTACACAAAGCCAGCCTTGAAGATCTTCTCGCCGCGCCCGGCATCGGCCCGAAAACGGCGGAATTGATCGTCAAAGTGGTAGGGCGGAGGCCGTGACCCCGCCGGAGACCGCGATCAAGGATCGCGGCTACAAAAGAGAATTGGAGGGCGCGGCCCGCTGACAGTCAGCCTTAACGGAGTTTCTTTTTCTCCAGCTTGGCGAGTTTTTTTTCCTTCATGGTCAGGGCCGGTTTCTTTTTGGTTTCTTTTTTTGAGTCCTGTGACTTTGACATGTTCTGATCTCCTGTTGGTTTTAAGGCCGCTGGTGAGCGGCATCGTAGGCTCTGATTTTGGCTGCCACTTCGGCTTCGGCCTCATCGTACATTTCACGAATCATCGCGTCGTGAAATTCATAAACGCGGTCTTCGAAGTTGGTGTTGGCAAGACGGCCAAAGAGCCGTTCTTTGGCCGCATGGATGTCTTTCCCGTAGATATGAAAAGAGTCAGCCTGCCAGTTCAGGCGGCCCAGTTTGACGGTCTTTCCGGTTTTGGCAGCCACGGCGTCGGCGATAACCTCTTTGCTGAAAAGAGTGAACCCGAACATGTTCATGAAATTTGCGCCCCAGGCATCGTTGCTGCGGAAACGGATGTTGGTGTTGAGCCACCAGATGCCGTCGTCATCCTCGAGGATGCGGTACCAAATGGATTGGAGGCAGGGCGGGTCATAACAGTCGAGATCCAGGTTGGGCATCCAGGTGATGGCCTGCGCCTGGCGGGTAAACGGCTGTTTTGAGAGTTTTTCAACGATGCCGTCGAGTTGGCGGATTTTGAACGGACCGGTTTCGGTGCTTTTACCGTTTTGAAGTTCTTTCCAGACACCGTAGTCGGCGAGGCGTCCGTGGTAGGTGTATTCCCAGCGCGTATCGGCAGGATCATTCATGTTTTTAAC
Source organism: Kiritimatiellales bacterium (assembly GCA_037144035.1). Lineage (GTDB taxonomy): Bacteria > Verrucomicrobiota > Kiritimatiellia > Kiritimatiellales > Tichowtungiaceae > Tichowtungia. The sequence continues at coordinate 2,928 of JBAWXO010000110.1, read as the reverse complement.
CCAGTGGTCCTTGAAGCCTTTGAGCTCCATCACGTATTCGCGCAGATCGGCGATTCCTCCAGGGAACGCTTTGTGGATCATCGGATCCTTCATCGGGTCGAGTACGGTTATGTTCATGGTACAGTCGAGACTCAACGGGTCTCCGGGTTTGTCATACTGCGTTTTAAAACGGGTTCCACGTTCATAAAGGCCGACTAGCGCCTTTTCATAGGCTTCGGCCAGCGTTTCAGCTTCGACAGTGATGACTGGGATATTTTTTGGCATCGGTATTCCTTTTCTCGTTTGGATGGCGGCGCTCTGTCGCCGCCGAAAAGGGTTCCGACGGAACGGAGCGGAACCCTACAGTAATTAAAAATGTTTCACAAGCAGGTCAAAGGTGGCCTCGAGCGCTTCGGGAATGACGCGCGCGCCGCCGAGCACCGGCATAAAGTTGGTGTCGCCGGCCCAGCGCGGAACAATATGCTGGTGCAGATGATCTTTGAGTCCCGCGCCGGCCGCTTCGCCAAGGTTATAGCCGATGTTGAATCCCTGCGGCGCCATCACTTCGCCAAGTACCGCGACGGCGCGTGAGGTGAGCGCGGCCATTTCGAGGGTTTCTGCGGACGTAAAGGCGACGAGTCCGGCGATGTGACGGTACGGGGCGACCAGCAGGTGTCCGCTGTTATAGGGATAGCGGTTCATCAGAACCGCGCAGGTTTTCCCGCGAACCAGCAGCAGGTTTTCGCGATCGTTCTTTTCATCAAAGATCCGGCAGAGAAAACATCCGTTTCCCTTTTCACCACGGATGTAGTCAACCCGCCATGGGGCCCAGAGAGGACGATTCATGAGAACCTCCGCGGATTAATGGAGTATGGGATTGCTGGATTGATGGGTGTGGAGCTAAAAACCGGGCGAACTGCGGCGGGCGTACAAGCACTGAAATTTGTTTTACTCATTTCTGTTTTCCAGTAATCCATTGATCCAGCAATCCATTCTTCCATGTCGCCGTGGATTATGATTAAGATGCCTCGTCAACGCAAATAAGGAATTCAGCCAGTGGCCGTAAAACTGATACATGGAACCGACGAATATCTGGTGAGTCATAACGCCCGTAAGGCCGTCAACGCCCTCTGCCCGGAAAGCGAGCAGACCCTCAGCCTTGAAACGGTCGACGGCGACGTGAAGACGATCGACGAGGCCGTCAACGCCCTTAAGACCTGTATCGGCGCACTGCGCACAATCGGGCTGTTCGGCGGACAGAAAACCGTTTGGCTCCGCGACGTTTCGATTTTTAAAGACGCCGTCATCAGTAAAAACGAAACGGTCAAGGATCTGCTCAGCAAACTGGCCGACGACATTAAAAAAGGTCTTCCGGATAGTCAGAATCTGGTTATTTCCGCGCCGGGAGTGGATCGCCGCTCGGCCTTCTACAAAGTCTGCGAGGCCGCCGGTGCGGTTGAAGCCTACGATCTGCCTGAACAGGACTATAAAAAAAAGCCGGTCATCCGTGAACGGGCGCAGGAGATGTTTGCCAAGGCGCAGTGTCGCATTGGTCCGGGAGCGCTCGACCTGTTTCTGGAAAAAGTCGGCACCGACACCCGACAGCTGGTAATGGAGGCCGAAAAGCTGATGATTTATATCGGTGACCGCAAGGAAATCACCGTCGAAGATGTCAAAGCCATCACCTCGTCATCCGCCGAAGCGATCGCATGGGACTTTACCGATACGCTCGGTGAGCGGCGGCTGGATGACGCCCTCAAAATTCTACGCCAGCTGATTTTCCAGGGCGAGGCGCCGATTGGCCTGATGTTCGCCATTGAGAGCCTCTACCAGAATCTGATGCAATACCGCGCCTATATCGACCATGGATGGCTGAAGATATCCAGCGGATTTGGAGCGAATGCTGTCCAGTGGAGCAGTGATCAGGAGATGGATAAAATGTTCGCGCAGCTCCCAGCCGATCCGCGCGAAATCCACTGGTTCCGCACTTCTAAGCTGGGTCAGCAGGCGAAAAACTACAGCGCCGAAGAACTGCGCCGCTGTCAGAAGCGCCTGCTTGAAACCCACGAACAGCTCGTTTCCAGCGGTGTTCCGCAGGAGCTGATTCTTGAAATGCTCGTCATCAAACTGATTGCGAAGGTATGAGTATTCGCGACAACCTCGAAGCGGTCGAAGCGCGCATCGCCGCTGCTTGCAAAAAGGCCGGACGCACCCGTGATGAAGTGAAGCTGATCGCCGTCTCTAAAACTAAATCGGTTGAAGCGGTGCTGGAGGCCGCCGATGCGGGACAGCTTTTGTTTGGCGAAAACCGAGTGCAGGAAGCGCAGGCCAAAATTCCGCTTTGCCCCGGAAGTTTGCAATGGCACCTGATCGGCCACTTGCAGAGCAATAAAGCACGGATTGCGGCCTCCGGACTTTTCCGGATGATCCATTCCGTCGATTCAGAAAAACTGCTTCGCGCACTGGATGAATACGCGGCGGTTCCGCTTCCAGTACTTATTCAGGTTAACATTTCAGGCGAAGGCTCCAAAGAGGGTTGCGCACCGGCGGAAGCCGCCGCGCTGATTGCGGCCGCCAACCAATGCGGCAAAGTCGAAGTGCATGGGTTGATGACTATTCCGCCATTCACGCCCGACCCGGGAAAGGCTCGTATCCATTTTTCCAACCTTCGAAAACTCCGCGACCGGCTCCAGCAGGAAACCGGAACACCACTGCCCGAACTCTCGATGGGCATGTCGCACGATTTCGAGGTCGCGATTGAAGAGGGAGCCACGTTCATCCGGGTGGGAAGCGATATTTTTGGAAGCAGATAGGGGCGACATGTATGTCGCCCGTACAGATCGGGATAAAAATTATGATTATGGAATCGAAAGTCGTATTCATCGGGGCGGGCAATATGGCGGAAGCCATTGTCAGCGGCATGGTGGCGGGCGGTTTCTGCGCGCCGGA
>JBAWXO010000109.1:0-6479 GCA_037144035.1 Kiritimatiellales bacterium | reverse complement strand
TGACTGGTTGACATATTCGTTTCCTTTTTGGTTGAGGGACTTGAAAGAAAACGACCGCCAGCTGCTTTTTTCAGCCTAAAGACGCACGAGCGTAAAAACGACCGGTGTTCAGTCCTTCCCTTGCAGGGCCATCAGAAATTCGGCGTTACTCTTGGTTTTTTTCAGCCGGTTGATGAGAAGTTCCATCGCCTCGACCGCCGGAACATCCTTGAGCGCCTTGCGAAGAGTCCAGATCCGGGCCAGCTCATCTTTATGAAGCAAAAGCTCTTCCTTGCGGGTTCCGCTCTTCTCGATATTGATGGCCGGGAAGATGCGCTTGCCGACCAGATCGCGGTCGAGCGCCAGCTCCATGTTGCCGGTGCCTTTGAATTCTTCAAAGATCACTTCGTCCATGCGGCTGCCGGTATCGACCAATGCCGTCGAGATAATCGTCAGACTGCCGCCGCCTTCAATGTTGCGGGCCGCGCCGAAAAAGCGTTTCGGCTTGTGCAACGCATTCGCATCCACACCGCCGGACAGAATCTTTCCGCTGTGCGGCTGAATCGTGTTATAAGCGCGCGCCAAACGAGTGATGCTGTCGAGCAGAATGATGACGTCTTCGCCGTTTTCAACACGGCGCTTCGCCATTTCAATCACGATTTCAGCGACCTGCACATGGCGTTCCGGATGCTCGTCGAAGGTCGAAGAAAGCACTTCAGCCTTCGTCGTGCGCTGCATATCCGTCACCTCTTCGGGCCGTTCGTCGATCAACAGAATGATCAGCTTGGAGTCCGGGCTGTTCACTGAAATGCTGTTGGCGATTTTCTGCAGAAGAACCGTTTTCCCGGTACGCGGCGGAGCAACAATCAGTCCGCGCTGCCCCTTGCCGATCGGCGTCGCCAGATCCATCACGCGCATCGAAATTTCGTCGGCAGTGGTCTCGAGCCCCAGACGCTCATCAGGAAAAAGCGGCGTCAGGTTTTCGAACGGAATGCGGTTGAGATTTTTCTCCGGCGCATTGTTGTTAACCCGATCCACCGACAGCAGCGCGAAGAACCGTTCCTTCGGGCGCGGAGAACGGATCGGTCCTTCGATCAGATCGCCGGTGCGCAGGCCGAAGCGGCGGATCTGTGAAGGAGAAACATAGATGTCTTCCGGGTTCGGCAGATAGTTGTTTTCTGAAGAACGGAGGAAGCCGAATTTATCCGGCAGCACTTCCAGAATTCCTCGGCAAAGCGCTTCATTGCCCCAGCGGATCTGGGTTTTGAGGATTTCAAAAATCAGTTCGTGTTTGCGCAGACCGGCCGGATCTTCGATTGAATAGCTTTCCGCCAGAACTTTAAGCTCCGGGATCTCCGTCACCTGCAGTTCAAAAAGTTTCAGCGTCGGCATTTTCTTGGCTGGCGCGTCGGACACGCGTTCCGGCTCATCACCGCCGCCGCTATTTCCATTGCCGTGTCCGCCACGGTTTCCGCCGCCGTCATTCATGTTCCGTCCGTGGTGACGGGGATTGCGATTGTTATTCTGCCGGCGATTGTTGTCCTGTCTTTGGTTATTGTTCTGCCGCGGCCCGCGATCATCCTGCCGACGATCATCCCGCCGCGGCCCGCGATCATCCTGACGACGATCCTCCTGCCGCGGCCCGCGATCATCCTGACGCTGGTCGCTATCCTGACGCTGGTCGCTATCCTGACGCTGGTCGCGATCGTCCTGACGATAGCTGTTATCCTGCTGAGACTCGCCATCATCTGTAATTTCTACCTGCGGCACAAATCTTTCAACCGATGTCGCCGGCTCTACCATCGAAACTTCTTCCGGCTTCGCCGCTGCACCCTTCGCGACCCGCGGGGCTCTTGGAGCTTTTACCGGCTTTGCGACATCTTCCTTTTCTTCACTCATAGCTCTTCCTCTTCTGACACCTGATCTCTTCAACGAGATCGATTATCCGGCTGCGCAACGCATCGGGCGTCCCGCCGTTTTCAATTATAAAATCCGCTTGCGCCGCCTTCTCCGACTGCGACATCTGCGCCGCGATCCGCTTGCGCGCCTCTTCTCTCGACATTCCGCGTTTTTCCAATCGTTGGAAAACCTGTTCTTCAGGAGCCATCACGCAGATCACCGCATCCCAGCCTTCTGTCCAACCCGCCTCAAACAGAAGCGGCACCAGCACTGCGGCATCCTCCTGTGCCTCACGGCACTCCTCAATCCATTCTTTCGCCGCCGCAATAACCGCCGGATGCACCAGCCGGTTCAGCGCCTCACGGGCCTGCGGATCGGCAAAAACTTTCTTCGCCAGTCTCGCCCGGTCAATTTCTCCATCCTCCGCCAGAATCGCATCTCCGAAACGTGCAACCACCGCGGCGTACACGGAACGGCCTTTCCCCATCAGTTCATGCGCCAGAAAATCGCTATCCAGCACCTTGATTCCTTCCGCGGATAAAATGCGTCCCATTTCTGTTTTCCCGCAGGCAATACCGCCGGTAATGCCCAAAATAACTGCTTGCGGTGAATTCATAAATTATGACGGACAGACTGGAATCCGGCTGATCGAAAACGTTCTGTGAAAATGGGAAAATGGTGGGGGCACCGGAATGTGTCAGAATGTTTACCGTAACCTTTTTTAATGTCAACCCTGTTTAAGCCTGTGCATCGAGATAATTCTGCAGGATAATCTGCGCAGCCACCTTATCCACCACACCCTTGCGCCGCTTGCTGTCGAGCCCAGCCTCGCGTAACGCGTTGTGCGCACTCACCGTGCTCAGTCTCTCATCCCACTCAAAAACCGGCACGGCCGTTTTGATTTTCAGTTTCTCAATAAACGTCCGGACCTTCGCTGTGGCCGAACCATACGAACCGTCCATATTGCGCGGCAGACCGACAACAATCTTCTCCACCTCATGCTCGGCAATCAGGCCGATAATTTGATCCAACCCGGCCTTCGTGCTGTCGAGCACGCAGAGCGGTGACGCCAGAAACTCGGTCGGGTCGCTCAGGGCAATGCCAATGCGCACGTCGCCGTGGTCGATGCCAAGAACGCGTCCCATTATTTAACCTTCTGTGCATTGATATGGAGTTTTTCAATCTGCTGGGCTTTCATAAGGTACACTTTATAAACCCTTTCGCCCGAACGCATCGCGATGGGCTCCAGCGTCAAAATTGATCCGATCGTCAGCAGAGTAACCGTCCAGGCGATCAGCGCCATAATATATCCGCCCCTTTGGAGCAGCACGGTCAGCGGAACAACAACGACCAGCAGCACCAGAACCGCCATGATTAGTGACACCCAGAAGGGAAAATAAGTAAAAGCCGGAACAACGGCCAGCGCCGCAAAAAGCAATACCAACCCAAGCACTGTAACCAGCACCCCCGTGGTGTAAAAGGCCCCTAAAGCTCCCAGGTTGGTGCTGACACGGCTCAGCGCCAGCGCGCCAAACAGGATGCAGAGAGCGATCACCAGATAAGTTTCTGACAAGGTTTCCCGGCCAAAAAAGTTTAAAAACAACCCGCACAGTTCGCTCAGCCATGCATCCATAATCTCCTCCTTCGTTAAAGCAGGCCATCAAAGGATTTTGTTTCACGCAGTGCCGTCACCATCTTCTTGATGTCCTGTGCGCGGTCTTTCGGACAAACCAGCGTCACTCCATCGGCCTGAACGACAATCAGATTTTCCGCGCCGATCACCGCTGTCAGCCGGTCTTTGGAATAGATGATGTTATTCTTAGAGTCAATCTGCCGGCAGTCGCCGATCAGCGTATTGCCGTTCGCATCCTGCGGGAAATGGCTCTCCAGCGCCGGCCATGCGCCGACGTCGTCCCACGCAAAAGTTCCGCAGGCCATCACGATATTATCCGCCTTCTCCATCAGCGCATAGTCCACCGAGATTTTTCCAAGAGTTGGATAGATTTTTTCCAAACCCCGTGAAATTTCTCCGCGCTTAGCATACGCTGTCAGCTCATCCATCAGTTTTTTCATCTCCGGACAGTGTGCTGCAAATGCTTTTCCAAGGGCTGGAACCGACCAGATAAACATGCCGGAATTCCAGAAAAACTTTCCGGTATCCAAATAGGTCTGCGCCGTAGCGGCGTCCGGCTTTTCGACAAACCGTACCGCCTTCTTAAACTGCACTCCTTCGGCCTTGGCATAATCCGCGCCGGACTCAATGTAACCGAAACCCGTGCTCGGGAACGTCGGCTGAATACCGATCGTCACCAGAATTTCGTTTTTCCCGGCGAGATCCATGCCGCCGCGCAGGGTTGCTTTAAATACTTCGAGATCGCCCATCACTTGATCCGCCGTCAGCACAGCAAAGACGGCCTTCGGATCGCGCACGCCGACCAGCGCCCCGCCGCAAGCCACTGCCGCGGCGGTATCGCGACCAATCGGCTCGCCGACAATATTTTCCGGTGGAAGCATCGGCGCGGCTTGTTGAGTCGCCTCAACCAGATCGGCATTCGTCACCACAAAAACATTTTCCGGCGGAATCAAACCATCGAGCCGGTTAACCGCCTGTGCGATCAGCGGCTTATCGCCCACCAACGCCAGCAACTGCTTCGGATGCTTCGACGTGCTCAGCGGCCAGAACCGCTCGCCCTTCCCGCCTGCCATAATTACTGCATAACGTCCTGACATTATCTTCTCCTTAAAAACGGCATTTACTGCTCTTGTTTATTTTAGTTTCTCCAACTTGGCGAGCAGAACTTCCCGCAGGCGCGGTTTGTCGTCCGGATAAAGCGAAATGAGTCTTTTGCCCTGCTGCTGGTAGATCTGCTGTTTTTTGAGCATGCCGATTTTGTAGTCAGCGGTGTTCCTGCCCCAGTATTCGACATAGACATCGAATTCCGGCAGATAAAAGTCAGGCCGGATGGCGTGGCCGCTGAGGATGCGGAACCGTTCGTCGTAGCGATATTCGATTCCTTCTGCCGCCAGCACCTCGCAGATCAACCGTTCGCCGTCGGACTGCACGACGGTTCCGTCTTTGGCGCGGATGGTTTTCTGTAATTCCACCTTGGTTTCAAAGTTGCGCCGGTCGAGAAACACCTCATCGAAACAGTGGTCGCAGAAAGGCCGCTGGAAAACCTTTTGTGAACGGGCGTATTCGTCCGAAGCCAGCTTTACGCCGCAACGGCGGCAGCAGTGAATAACCTGTTCTTCGGCGATCCGCACCGCTTCACGAATGGTTTTGCCGGCGGCCAGCACGCTGCGCTTGACGTAATCTTTTTCCACCGGGCTTTTATAGAGATCGCGCAAATCCGGCAAAACGTCCTTAGCGTGTGTTCCGAAAGCACCAAGCGCCTTGGCGGCGTATTGCCGAACCTGCGAATGAACATCCGCCAACAACGGCTGAAGTGTTTTGACAGCAGACTCCGGCGCAACAATCCCCGCCAGTTTACCAAGCGCGGAAGCGGCCAACCGCCGAACCAGCGGCGACTCGGAGCGCGTCAATTCAGCGAGTTCATCGAACGAAGTCAAACTGGCGCTTTCACCAAGCGCCTTGGCTCTTGCGGCCAGCTTTCTTTCGTTTCCAATGTTCATGACTGATTCCGCATCTCCGATGCCTCCAGAGTCCGCAGTAAGTTAAAACGCAATAAAGGACGTTTAAACAGCCTTCACAGCCCTGACCATTTCGGCGACGAAGGCGGCGGCAGCGGCGCGGCCGTCGGGTGTGTGCGGGTTGGTGTTGAATTTATTGACGATGGCGCTGCCGACAACGACCGCGTCGGCGAATGATGCGGCTTCGGCGGCCTGTTGCGGCGTGCCGATGCCAAAGCCGAGCGCGACCGGCAGTCTGGTGTGCTTTTGAATTTTTGCGACCAGTCCGCGCGCGCCTTCGGCGATCGAGTCGCGCACACCGGTGACGCCTTCGCGGGAAACGCAATAGACAAATCCGTTGGCCTCTTTGACGATTTGTTTCATCCGTTCTTCTGGTGTGGTCGGCGCGATCAGCACAATGCTATTGAGGTTGGCGGCGGAAATAAATTTTTTGTACGGCCCGGCTTCCTCGCGCGGCATGTCGAGAATCAGGAAACCGTCAATGCCTGCGGCGGCGGCTTCGTTCATCGCCTTTTCAAATCCTCGGGCATAGAGCGTATTGAGGTAGGCATAAAAAATCAGCGGGATCTGCGAACGTTCGCGGATTTTGGAGACACAGTTCATCACGCCGTCGAACGTCGCTCCGGCGACCAGCGCGCGGGTGGCGGCATCTTGATTGACGCGGCCGTCGGCCAGCGGGTCAGAGAAAGGCACGCCCAGTTCGATGATATCTGCCCCGGCGTTGGCGGCCGCTTCGACCAGCGAGAGGGAGAGCATGGCTTCGGGGTACCCGAGGGTCAGGTAGGTGATCAACGCGGCGCGCCCGGCGGCGCGCGCGCTGCTGAAGGCTTGCGAAATCTGGTTTATTCCATCCACAGCTTACTCCTTGTTGCCCAGGTTAAGGGCTTGGGTGACGGTATCGAGGTCCTTGTCGCCGCGTCCCGATAGGTTGACCAGCAGGATTTGATCTT
>JBAWXO010000108.1:0-6520 GCA_037144035.1 Kiritimatiellales bacterium | reverse complement strand
GTGTAATCCAATGCGATGGTCACGCGAGCCCAGTCCGCTGTGCCTACCGGTTTATTGGTGTACGTCAGCCAGGCATTGTTCGTGCCGGTATTATCGATTCCGTACCAAACCTTCACGAGTCCATTCGTATCCAGATAGAGCGCCGTCTGATTGCCCTCGACCAGACTGTTGCTCGGGGCGGCTGTACCGCGCACGGGCTGAACCATGAAATCCACGGTCGTGTTCGCGGCCGGAGCTGTGAACTGGTTGGTTATGCTGGCATCGGTGAATTTTAACACCTTGGTGTGGGCGGCGCTTTCGGCCGGATGGAGCACATTGGTCCATGCGTAGGCCACATTGGTGACAACGGCGCTGGCGGCATTTGTTCCGCCGTACCAGCCGTTGGTGTTACCGGCGACAAGAATACTGGATCCCACAGCCAACCCTTCAAAGGTTTCCTGATATGGAATCGTATTGCTGGCTTGACCATAGACTGCGGCACCGAGTGACAGCATGACTGCCAAAATAACTCCCATCATCATCCTATTTTTCATCGTGACACCTCCAATAGTTCATATTTACAGACCGAACCAACCCTTATCCTGTTTTTCATCGTGACTCCTCCAATCGTTCATATTGACAGACCGAACCAAACCTTCTGTAAGTCCTTTTGGATGGCAAAAATCATAAACCTTCCCTAGCACAGTCGTTGGATATTTAGCCTATCAACACGCCAAACTTCCGGATGGAACCACTCCATCGATCCGTTCGATTTATATTTTTAGCGTATACAGTATCCATATGAGGCTCCCCTACTTCTGAACATTTATTCGATAGAAAGACAAGTTGCCGCCAGACGCCGGACTGGTAAAGACATTCTCGGGCGGAGTCGCAGGCAGGTTGCTCGCTCCTGCAAGAACGGTGAACGTCTTCAGCAGGTTGGTGGTTTGGCCAAGACTATAGGAACGATTCGATATGCTCGACCAACGAATTACAGTGCCTTGAGCGTTTATGCCTACACCGGTGATTTTAACGACGGAGGAGGAATTGGTCGGATCGGTTCCGGCAATGTATTCCTGCCAGCTCAGCAATCTATCCCCGTCAACATCCGCTACGGCATCCGTGTTGAAATTGGTGAGTCCGTATTGCGCAAGCCACCAGTACGGTGTGTTTGCCGGATCGGCGGTTACCTGTGCGGTGAATGTCGCAGTCAGCGTGCCGGCAGCCCGCACATTGCTCCAACTAAAGTTGGTTGCCGTACTATTATTGTCAAAAGACAGGCCGGTATCCGTTCCATTGGTGGCCAGCGAAGCGATCCGGTAGTAGGAAGCCGCGGTGATAACGAAGTTCGCGCTGCCGCCGGACAAGACGTTGGTGCTCGATGGCGAAACAGTTCCATTACCTATCGCACCGCCGGTCAGCGTGCAGGATCCGTTTGTCTGCGGTAAGAAGTTTGTCACGGCAGCGGTCGTGACGACCAGATCATCCAGCCTGCCCGCACCTTTCAGGCCGAGGGATTGAATCTGTATGGGGACGGGGTTAGCGGTAAGAAGCCAAGTGCCATTGGTGTCCGCATTAAAGACACCTGATCCTTTGATGTATCCGTTTGCTGCCGGACGAAGCTCCACACCGTTCAACATGACCTTGAAAAAGCGGTTTCCGTTCAACACATCCGTCGTGTAATCAAACTCGATGGTGACCCGCGCCCAGTCCGCCGGGCCGATCGGGGTGTTGGTGTACGTCAGCCAGACGTTGTTGGTGCCGGTGTTATCAAGGCCATGCCACACATTCAGCAGCCCGCTTGTGTCGACATAAAAGGCTGTCTGGTGACCGGCGACAAGACTCATATCCGGTTCAACGCTGTTTACAGCGTCGGAAAACATAAAATCAACGGTTATGTTCACCGGAGCCGCGTTGGTCTCGAACAAGGCGGTCAGGCTGGCCTCGGAGTACTGCAGCACTTTCGTGTGGGCAGCGCCTTGAGCCGGATAAAACACATTACTCCATGCATAGGAAAAATTGGTTATGAAGGCACTGGTATTGGTGCTGCCGTACCAGCCGTTGGTGTTGCCAGACACAAGAAGGCTGCTTCCCGCTGTTATTCCTTCGAATGTTTCTACGAACGGAATGGAAATTTTCGGAATGGATTCCACCAGTATATTACCGCTGGAATAGAGCGTATCGGTATTCCATTGCATTCCCTCCGGCAGTGCCGGCAGACTTATCTGGGTGAACTTATTCGTACTGAGCAGGCTTTGATTGTCCAGCAGATCAAAGCTGGTTCCGATGGAAGGTGAAAAAGGGCTTTCCGGCACGAGCTGAAGAGTGCCGTTCAGCACGGAGCCGGTTGAATTGTTGGTGAACGTGAGCGGGGTGGTTCCGTCAACGGCGAGTGTGCCTCCATTCATCACCAAGTCACCTTGCACCATTAACCGGCCAGATCCGGACACATGCAACGTCTTTCCGTTCAGGTTAATGCCCTGTTTCAAATGCAACGAAGTATTGTTGGTCAGATTTATATCGGTGTTGGAGCCTAAAATCAGCGCGACATCATTCGTATGTCTGCCTTGCAGCACGGCCACCGTACAGGTTGCGTTATTTGCCTGAATCCGCAACTGGCCACCGCCGGATAAAGTATACGGGTTCGCGTTGCGGAAGCGCAGGCCTTTCACACGATGGGTTTCTTTGGGCACAGTGATCGAATCGATGGCAAACCCTCTAGTGGCGTTGGTGTGAACCTGCGGATCAAGACGGAGTCGGGTAATCGCCTGTCCATCCCAGTTGGTGTTACCGGCCAACGCAAAAACAATGTCCTGAAATGCCCCGTTGTTGGTGTAATAGCCATTTATGCTTCGTACGCTTGCGTAAGCGTCGGCCGTTGGCGTTGTCCAATATAAATCCACCTTACAGTTGGCGTCCGCACGCAGACGGATGCGCACCTCCGGAACCGTCGACCCATAGAAAAACCTGTCAGATTTAAAGATATATATAAGACTATTCGTTTTTGCCGTGCCCTGTAAGACCCCATTGGTGGCTACCAGATCGAGCTTATTAACATCCGAAGCCCCCCAACCCTCCTCCTCCCCGTCGGTATTGAAAGCCCATGTTTGGGAAGCAGACGGGATATTTATCGTGACGGCAGAAGTGGCGGCACTGCCAAATACAGCCATCTCTTCCGTCGTGTCAGGGCGGCCCCAGTAATACCAATTCACCGGACTGAACCAGTCGCCGGAACCGGGACACACCCAGGCACATTCTCCAGAAACCGGAAGCACATCATTCAGATCAGTCGCCTGGAAAGCAACCGGCGAGGAACTGTTTGTTTCAATAAAATTACCCGCTGCATCAAAATGAAGAATACGTCCGCCCGATTCCTGGATATACACATCACCGGAAGCAGTCTTCCCCATTCCGCTCGGAGTGGTCAGAGCGGCGCCGGCGAAAGTACTTCCGAGCGCAAAACTACCGAGAGGCGCATCCTGATACTGAGTGCGTTCATAACGCAGAACCTGATTACCGCTTATTTTCAGGAAGTGATCGGGCAGCAAATTGCGGAAATCATCAATGCGGTGAAATGTGAGCAGATTGGAATCATGGCCGCGGTTCGGGTCATCACTGCCAACCGGAAATGCAGTCCGCGCGGCTACGACCATATTCGTAGTATCAAAGTCAAAGTTCAAGTATCCGAACCCGTCGCGGTCTATATCAGTCGAATAAAGGAATATTTTTTCTACCTTCCAGTTGAGCAGGTCCCGCGAACTGAGCACAGCGGCTGTATTACGAATCATATTGGCCGCTATAATGGAATTTGTGTGTACTGGCAAAATCGGATTACTCAATACAAAAAATTTACCCGAAACCGCATCATAGGTTGCGCCGAACTTTTTCTCACCACCCGGCAACGCTACGAAATTATTTGTATCAAATAAAGAGCCCCCAGACGAATTAACTCTAGCAAGTGCTGTATAAGGGAATCCTATAACCGTTGGCAGGATAAAGACGCCCAATTCCGGTGAAGCCACGATCTGCCCTTCTGTAATACCCGTGACCCATGCAGGACTTGGCGGCCAATAGGGGATGTTGAGTGTCCATGACGCCGGAGTAAGTAAATTGTTCGTTGTCAAAGCAGAAAACGTGGCTACACCGTCTGCGCTCCACAGACGATTGCTCCACACTACGGGATTATTCGGAGTAACCGGACCGCCTTGTGTGAATGCTGCAGTTGTCCAAGAAGTCCCATTGTCTGTTGACTTCATGACAACAGCCGTATTGCCAGCTACATCGTTATTCGCTCCTAAGAGGTAGAGGGCGCCATCATGAACAAACAGGCTACCTCGCAGAATACCTGTCTTGCTGCCCAGTGAAGTCCATGTTGCCCCTTTGTCGGCAGAACGGAACAGACTGGTCAGACCCGATGAGTCCGAGCCTGAGCTCCGTCCGGCCAGTGCATGCGACGCGATATAATTGCCGTTAGAAAGAACCACGATCTCCGGGTCAGAGATAAATACCCTGGGCGCATTATACCCCCCATCATAAGTTAACGGCTGATAGTCCAGCTTTACGCCCGGAACGAGACTGAAATCCACAGCTGGCAAAGCTGTCGGCAGCCCTGCCATCAGCAGAGAAACGACCCATAACAAACAAGAAGTGGAAGTCTGCCGGTTCATACGCTTATTTCTTTGCAGCCCCCTTTCCCTCACCCGACAACAATTTAACTTCGTCAAGAAATGCGTTAATGTTCTCCGTACTCACAGCCTGAGGCATGCCGCCACCACAGGACATAATAATACGGGTGCGATCCGGAAGCCCTTTAACAGACTCCCGTACAGCTTGCCGCACAGCTTCCGGCGACCCTGCTTTCAGCACATCTCTTGGCGGAATATTGCCCATCAGAGTTACTCCACTGGAAGTCCACTGTTTCATCTCTGCGATGCTGTGATTGAAACTAAAGTTAAAAAGATTAACGCCCATTTGATGAAGATAGGGAGCACTGACCTGCCCCGCAGCATCGTTGTGAAGGAAGTTTACTTTCGCATCAAACGACCCGTAAATTTTTTTAAGATAGGGGGCAACATATTCCCGGCACTGCGCATCCCCTACAAAACCGACGATGTCATCAAGCAATAGAATTCCCTCTATGGCGGGAAACTGTTCCATCTGATATTCGATCCAGTCGATGAGAAAGTCAGTGATGTTGCCGATCAACCGGTGACATTTTTCCGGCTCTTCCATCATGGCCATCATCAACTCGGTGGTTCCAAAAAGAAACGTGGCAATGTTCAGCGGTCCGCGAGCAACGGCGAATTTTATTTCGTGCCCCATTTCTTCAATTTTCGGCTGCGTATTTTTCAACCGGTTTATGACAAATGGTAATAGCCCGTCTTTGCGAACATCCGGCTTCCGCAATGTACACAGCACATCGATATCAGAGGATATTTTTTCAGCATGCGGCAAGTTGGCCTCTTCCCAGCGACACTTGGCGCCGAAGGCACTTGGTTCCGTACACATACCGTACTCGGCCCAGAAGCCGGGCAGAAACAGCGCTTCCGGAAAGGTTTCAATCGCTTTTTTGTTGGCATCGAACCAGAACTGGTCGTTGGTGTAATAATCCAGCGTACTGATTCCGTACCACCCCGGAAGCCACGGACTATCGATAATAAATCCTGCCGGCAGAGGGGCCGCCTGCCGGCCCTCAATAACCTCTAATAAATTGTCCCACTGCGCTTTGTTCATATTCCTGCTCCACCTTGAATTCATCTGTTCTATTCAGCGGTGTTATGATCAATTTAAAAAAAATCTACAGTTAAATATGCATCTCTACCGCTCACGAGTCCGCTATTTCCTGTGCGGTCGCAATCCACTGCTGTAGACGATCCAGCCGCCCATTAACGCGTTCGATATCAGCCAGTGCCAACGTATGAGGCAGGTTTCTGAAAAGTTCGTGCCGGGTTTTCAGTTTATCCCGGATGGCGGCTTCGTGCGATCCTTCCATCAGTTCGGTCGGGTGAGAGTGAATCTCAAACGCGTGGCGTCCGCCGATTTTGTCAAAAATGGCTTGTTCAGGAGACCATGGCGAGATGTGAAACAACTTCAGATTGGGCAGAGTCTGGATAATACCATATTTATGCGAAAGGTCTTCGCAACCGTGATAATAGACTGCGCCCACCAGTTCTGCGAGCTGACAATGATACGGGTGGATAAACTCGGCATACATATCAGGAGATATGGAACCGCTCGATTGAGCATGAATCTTAACCCAGCAGCCAGCCAGTTTTTTGATCTTGTCCTCGGGAATGCAGTCATACGGTATATGGCCGATGAACGAAGCGCGCGCATCTACACGCCCCAGTGCTTCGCGTTCCCGGTGAAATTCAATCAGGCCGGTTGTGATTTTCGTCATAAGTTCATGCACAAACCCGGGGTCATCGACAAAGTCAAACAGCAGGTTGCTCATACCCCGCAACGCGACGGCATATTCAAACGGACCCCAATGCATCTGATCAGACTTGGCCAGCACAGGGAGCCGCCCGCCGAGCAATTC
>JBAWXO010000107.1:0-6522 GCA_037144035.1 Kiritimatiellales bacterium | reverse complement strand
AGAAGGTTGCCTTGACTGCCGTCATGAGAAAACTAATCATCGCCGCTAACTTCGCCGTCAAAAATCCTAATTTTTTGGTTGCGGCTTAACACTGTTGCGTTGTGGTAAAAAATATGAACACGCTTTTATCAGTTGAAAAGGTGAGCGTTCGCTACGGCGAACTCGAAGCGGTGCGCGGCGTCAGCCTTTCGCTGGCGGCGGGCGAAACGCTCGGCCTCGTCGGCGAGAGCGGCTGCGGCAAAAGCTCGTTGGGTCGCGCTATTCTGGCGCTCGAACCGATTGCTGTGGGCAGGGTGGCGTTTGAGGGACGCAATGTCACCGGACTGAAAGGACAAGCGTTAAAAAAATTCCGCTGTCAGGCGCAAATGGTTTTTCAGGATCCGTTCGGTTCGCTCAACCCGCGCATGAGCGTTGGCGCGGCGATTGAAGAGGTACTCTTTGTTCATAAAATTGGCGCGGATCTCGCCGCGCGGCGGGAAAGAGCCGTTGCGCTGTTTGAAGATGTTGGGCTGAATCCGGACTGGATGAGCCGTTATCCACACGAATTCAGCGGCGGACAGCGCCAGCGCATCGGCATCGCCCGCGCTCTGGCACTGGAGCCGAAACTTCTGGTGGCCGACGAGCCGGTTTCGGCGCTCGATGTTTCTGTGCAGGCGGACATCATTCAGCTCTTAAAGCGGATACAGCGTGAACGCGGACTGGCCTATCTTTTTATCGGCCACGACCTGGCCGTCGTGCGTGAGATGAGCAGCCGCATCGCCGTCATGTACAAGGGCGAAATCGTGGAAACCGGCACAGCCGATCAGGTTTGCGACCAGCCGCAGCACGCTTATACGCAAAAACTGCTTTCCGCCGTGCCGGATATTGATAAAGCTCTTCAGGTTGCGGAATAGTGGATTAAAGGATAGTTGGAATAATGGAAGAGGAGAAGTCGATGCGATGAAAGATACCGGTTTTTTGTTTTCAATAATCCATTAATCCAGCAATCCATCATCCCATGGCTGTTTTATAAGGAGAAACTCATGAAAAGTACGGTACCTCTTCGTGACCTGACCGCTGCCGCTCGTGCCGGGCTTTCCGGCTACTGGGGAAGAACCGTCGGTGTAATGTTTGTCTGTCTGGTCTTGCAGGTGGGTGTGAGTCTGATCCCCGTTGCCGGACCGCTGGTGCAAATTATTTTTTCCGCTCCACTGGCTGTCGGCATGATCACTTATCTTTTGGCGACCGTGCGTCGTCAGTATAATCCGTTTAAGTTGCTCTTTGCTGGCTTCAGTTGTTTCAGTACCTCGCTTTGCACCTATCTGCTGGTGTTGCTAATCATGTTTCTCTGGACGCTGCCATTTGTCGCCTTGCTGGCTTTGGCGATTGTTCTTGTTCATCCCGAACCGGCTTTTTTTCATCCGCTGACTCTGCTTGCGGTGGGTGCCATTCTGTTCTTCAGCGTGTTGTTTTTTATGATCCTGATTCAGATGCGCTACGGGCTGGCGTTGTTTGTGGTGGCCGACGATCCGTCTGTGAGCGCCCGGCAGGCGATCCGCCACGGTGTTGAACTGATGAAAGGCAATTACTGGCGGATGGGACTTCTTTGGCTCCGTTTTATCGGCTGGCAGATCCTCTGCGTTTTGACACTGGGGATTGGCTTAATCTGGCTGGTGCCGTACTTTATGGTTGCCACCACAGCCTTTTACGACGATTTGGCAAGGAACGGCTGAACGGGTGGATTCAAGCTTGCCAAGGACGGGGGCGGACTCTAGCATGTCCGCCTTCGTGTTTTTTGGGAAAAAGTAAGGGAGAAAAGTATGTTTTTACAGACAATTGCAATGGCTTCGCCTGCGGGCGCAAACGGTGCTCAAGGACAGACTTCGCCGGGGTTCACCGTCGGCTGGATGGTCTTTATGGTCGCCATTTTTTACTTCGTGATGATTCGCCCTCAGCGCCGCCGCGAAAAAGAGCGCAAAGCTCTGATCGAAGCCGTGAAGAGCGGTGACCGCGTGCTGCTCGCCAGCGGCATCATCGGTGAGATTGCCAATGTGAAGGAAAAGACTCTGATTGTGCGCATCGCTGAAAAAACAAAAGTCGAAGTGCTCAAGAGCGCCGTTGCGCAGGTTCTGGAAGACAAAGGGGAGCTTCCTTCCGAAGTTTAAGTTTAACCCGCTGGAAATTTGACTATGAACAAAAACGCAATGTGGAAATGGCTGACGATCATCGCGCTGATCACCTGGTCGCTGGCTCTGGTAACTCCGTTTGATCAGAAAGTTAAGCTCGGTCTCGACCTCAAGGGGGGGACGAGCTTCACTGTGGAAGTGGATCGCAATGAAGTCCGCAAACAGATTCTGGAAGGCGATGCCAAGCTTGAAGGCACCGCGCTTGACTCAGCGGTTCAGGAAGCGGTGAAGAAGACGCAGAGCGTGGCGCTGGAGGTCATCCGCAGTCGCGTGGACGGCCTCGGCATTGCCGAGCCGGAAATTTATCCGCAGCTAGACAGTCGCATTGTCATCCGTCTTCCGGGTGTGGATGCCAACAAACGCGCCGAAGCCAAAGCCTCCATTCTGAGCGTAGCCTTTCTTGAGTTTCGTCTGGTACATGCCGAGAGCGATGTCTGGGCTAATGAGCTGTTTGCCGCCGGTCTGACGCCGCCCGGCTTCAATCCGGTACGTGTCGGTAACGAGCAATACTATGTACGCGACCGTAAAGCGGTTGAGGATAAGGCCATGGACCGCGCGTTCTGGGAAGAACTGAAACGCTTTGGTGCCAAACGCGGCGCCGAGTTCATGCTCGAAAAAGAAACTCTGCGGGATGGCTCCACAGTTTATAAGCCGGCTTATATCGAAGTACGCAAACAACTTACCGGTTCGGCGCTTAAAGACGCCCGAGTTGAATATGAACCGCAGAACAACCGGCCTTACGTTTCGCTTTCTTTCAACAAAACCGGCGCCGATCGCTTCGGGAAAGTCACGGCCGCCTACGCCCCGCGCGGCGACAACAATCTCAACAGCGACACCGGTCGCCGCCTCGCCATCATTCCCGACGGGAAACTCTACTCTGCACCGGTCATTCAGGACGCCATCTACAGCGGCAACGCTCAGATCACCGGCTCATTCACCGCGGATGAATGCGCTCGGCTGGTCAATGTGCTGCGCGCCGGCGCACTGCCCGCTCCAGTGACCATTATTGAAGAACGCACGGTCGATCCGTCGCTCGGCAAAGACTCCATCGCCAGCGGAATCCGCGCCTGTATTTACGGTAGCGTCGGGGTCTTCGTTTTTATGGCCGGTTATTATTTCATGGCCGGGGTGGTTGCGAATGTTTCGTTGCTGATGGTGATGATTCTGCTGCCGTTCGGTATGTGGTTTTCCTCCGGTATCCTTAGCTTGTTTTCTGCAGGAGCTGGCGCAATGGCCGGCCTGCCGGTACTGACAATGCCCGGCATTGCCGGTATCGCGCTCACGATCGGTATGGCGGTGGATGCCAACGTGCTGATTTATGAGCGTATGCGTGAAGAGCTGGAAGCGGGGAAATCGCTGAGCAATTCCATCGCGGCCGGTTACGACAAGGCCTTTAGCGCCATCTTTGACTCCAACCTCACCACGCTGCTGACCGCCGTTATTCTTTTTTGGCAGGGCTCCGGGCCGGTGCGTGGTTTTGCTGTTACTCTGACGGCGGGTATTATTGTCAGTATGTTTGTGGTGCTTGTTTTCACCCGCCTGCTGCTCAATCTGCTGGCCGACAAGGCGAATCTGAAGACCATCAAGATGATGCAGGTTTTCAAAAATCCGCACTTCGACTTTCTCGGGAAACGGGCCTGGGTTATCGGGATTTCCGTCGCCATGATCATCGGCACCTGGGCGGTTTTCCTCAAGAAAGGGCAGGATAATTTCGGGGTGGATTTCACCGGCGGAACCTCGATCACTTTTGCCTTCAATGAAAAACAACCGGTTGATGCGGTGCGCGCCGCTTTGAATCAGGCAGGGGTGCAGGATGCCCGGATTCAGTATCAAAGAGAACTCGACCCGACGGCCAAAGGCGCTGAAACCCTGGAAGTTAAGGTGGCCGGGCAGAAGGGGGACGAAGTCATCCGCGTTATTGAATCCACATTCGGCAAGAACGGCTATCATAATCTGCAGGCCAATGTCGTAGGACCGCAGATCGGGGCCGAACTGAAGAAAAGCGGCATGATTGCGTTGTTCCTTTCGCTGGTCGGAATTATCATTTATCTGGCCTTCCGGTTTGAATTCGGTTTCGCGACCGGCGCGGTTGTGGCTGTGGTGCACGACGTGATTATCACCATCGGCATCTACTGCTTGTTCGGCAAACAGCTTAGTCTGACCACCGTGGCCGCCCTGCTGACGATCATCGGTTATTCGGTCAACGACACCATCGTGGTCTTTGACCGTATCCGCGAAGACCTCCGGATGTCGCATGGTAAACCGTATGTTGAAGTAGCCAACCTCAGCATCAACCGGACACTGAGCCGCACGTTGCTGACAGGCGTTTCAACCCAGTTGACCATTATTTCGCTGTGGATATTCGGCGGCGGGGACATCAGCGATTTCGCGCTGATTCTCTTCATCGGTATCGCGGTCGGAACCTTCTCTTCGATCTATATCGCTACGCCGGTGGCGCTACTCTGGCACAAAGAAGAGAAAGTCTAAGAGAAGGATGAGTTATGAACTATGAAGTATGAATCAATTCCATTTTCATCTTTCATAATTCTCTCTAATGTCCAGACAGTGGAAAATTAAACCGTGCGACGCCGCGCTGGCTGAACAGTTTTTCCAAACCTTGGAAAAAATACCAAAGCCGCTTGCCGCGTTGCTGGCTCAACGCGGTTGCAAAACGGCCGCGGAGGCCGAGCGGTTCATTAACCCGGCGCTCTCCACACTGCGCGATCCGTTTGAAATGCCCGATATGGATAAAGCCGCCGCGCGTGTCCGCCGGGCGATTTCAGACGGAGAGAAAATAACTGTCTTCGGCGACTACGATGTGGACGGCGTTTGCAGCACCGCCATGCTGGTGCGCGTTCTGCGCGAACTTGGCGGCAACGTTTCTGCCGTTATACCCAGCCGTTTCGACGACGGCTACGGCCTTTCGGCCGACGCTCTGACCGCCTGCATCGCCGAACGTAAACCGGCGCTGATCGTCACTGTCGACTGCGGTACCAGCTCGGTCGAAGCTGTCGAAAAAGCCCGCGCCGCCGGTGTGGACGTGGTCATTACTGACCACCACGAACCTGGCGGACAGATTGCGAAAGCCATTGCGGTGGTGAATCCCAAGTGTATGCCGGATCATCCGGCGCGCATTCTTGCCGGCGCGGGCGTCGCTTTTAAGCTTTGTCATGCGCTCATCAAAGACGGACGCGGTAACGGTTGTATGGTTTCGGCTTCTGTTGATCTCAAAAAATATCTCGATTTTGTCGCCGTCGCCACTGTCACCGATATGGTGCCGTTGCTCGGCGAAAACCGTGTGCTGGTGCGCGCCGGTTTCCAGGCTTTGGAAAACTCCTGCTGGCCGGGCTGGAACGCACTCAAAAAACTGGCGGGCATTACCGGTACCGTCGAAACGTGGCACGCCGGTTTCGCCTTCGGACCGCGCATCAACGCCGCCGGGCGGGTGGGGCGCCCGGATGCCGCGCTCGAACTGCTTCTCACCGATCTACCCGCCCGCGCCGATGAGCTGGCGCAACTGCTCGATAGCGCTAACCGCGAACGGCAGGCAATAGAAAAGGATATGGTTCGCGAAGCGATCGAAGAAATTGATTCCTATTTTTCCGCAGAGAAAAACTTTGGCCTCGTTGTCGCCCGCGAAGGGTGGCATACCGGCGTCATCGGCATCGTCGCCTCGCGACTGGTCAATCGCTACAGCCGTCCTGTTGCCGTGATCGGCATGGACGGCGCCAGCGGACGCGGCTCCTGTCGCAGCATTGACGGGTATAATCTTCTCGCCGGGCTCGGCGCCTGCGCGGCCATTTTGAAACAGTACGGCGGGCACGCCATGGCCGCCGGACTTGAAGTGGAAGAACATAATCTTGAAGCCTTCAAGGTTTGTTTTAACGAAGCGGTCGCCGCGCAGATTAAAGGTTCTGATCTGCGGGCCGTTCTTGAAATTGACCGCATCGTTACGCTCGACGAAGCCGATGCGGCGCTGATGGACGGACTCAAGCGCACCGGCCCGTTCGGGCAGGATAATCCCGAGCCGGTCTGGGCGGTTTGCGGAGTCAACGCGGTGGACAGCCGCATCCTGAAAGAGAAACATCTCAAGCTGACGCTTTCAGACGGAAAGACACGATGCGAGGCGATCGGCTTTAATCTGGCCGAAAAACTGCCTGCCGGGCCGATTGATGTCGCTTTCACGTTACAGGAAAACGTCTGGAACGGCCGCACGACGGTTCAGCTCAACATCCGCGATCTTCGTCCGGCCATGCCGTGACGGCGACCCTCCTGCCGAAAGGCGAAATCGGCCGGAGAGTTTGAAAAGTTTTAAATTTGAAAAAATGAAAGGATTAAATAGATGTATAATAACATT
>JBAWXO010000106.1:0-6542 GCA_037144035.1 Kiritimatiellales bacterium | reverse complement strand
CGTCAAAGTCATTCGTGCATCTAAAGTACGCGAAGAAGCGCAGGACAAACTGATGGCCCGTTTCGGCTTCAGCGAACTGCAGGCCAAGGCGATCCTCGACATGCGCCTCTACCAGCTGACCGGCCTCGAACGCGATAAGATCCAGACTGAGTATGACGAACTCCAGAAACAGATCGCCTACCTGATCGACCTGCTGGAACACGAAGACAAGCTCTATGGCGTCATCAAAGACGACCTCGCCGGGATCAAAGCCAAATACAGCGACCCGCGCCGCACACAGCTCGAAGTCGATGAGGGCGAAATTGACATTGAAGACCTCATTGCAGATGAACCGTGCGTAATTACCCTATCCAACACCGGTTACATCAAGCGTGTACCGGTCGATACCTATCGACAGCAGCGCCGCGGCGGAAAAGGCGTGATCGGCATGGATACCAAGGATGAGGATTTCGTCGAACACGTCTTTACCGCCTCGACACATGACTACCTGCTCTGCTTCACACAGGCGGGCCGCATGTATTGGCTCAAAGCCTATCATGTTCCGGAAGGCAGCCGCCAGGCGCGCGGACGCGCACTTGCCAACGTCATCGAAATGGGCCCAGATGAAAAACTGGCCTCCATCATCTGTATTCGCGAGCTCGACGATGACGCGCATAATCTGCTGATGGCCACGAAAAAAGGTATTATTAAGAAGACCGTTCTGTCGGCCTACAAAAACATCCGCGCCGGCGGCATCAACGCCATCAATATTGACGAAGGCGATGAGCTGATCGGCGTGCAACTCACGGGCGGAAAAGACGAGATTATCCTGAGCATGCACAACGGCAAAGCCATCCGGTTCAAAGAACAGGATGCCCGCCCGCTGGGCCGTGTTTCGCGCGGCGTTAAAGGCGTTACGCTCGAAGGCGATGACAAAGTCGTTTCCATTGAAATCGTCAACACCGCCGCCACCATGATGGCCATCACCGAAAACGGCTACGGCAAGCGCACCAGCTTCGATGAATACCGGTTGCAGAGCCGCGGCGGCAAAGGCATCATCAGCATCCAAACCACGGAACGCAACGGCAAGGTCGTCTGCGCCCATGCGGTAACGAATGAAAACCGCATCATGCTCATTTCCCAGAACGGACAGATGATCTGCATCGGAGCCAGCGACCTGCGCGTGATCGGTCGCAACACGCAGGGCGTGCGCCTCGTCAATCTCAACGAAGGCGACCTGATCGTCTCCGCCGCCGTTCTCGATGCGGAAGAAGCACCGGAAACCGCTCCAGTTATTGACGCGGTCGAAGTTCCAGCAGAAGAACAGGAACCCGCCGCAGAGTAACCGGTTCATGCCGATTAATTTAGGCAGTCTGGATATGACCCCGGGGTGGAGCAAAACCACTCCGGGCAGTCAGCTTCCTCCCAAAAATGAAAAACCGCAGCAAAAGCCGTCCGCCCCAAAAGGCGACGGCATTGTGCGGGTCGGACGGGAAACCAAAGGCCGCAAGGGTTCCGGCGTCACTGTGATCACCGGAATACCCTCCCACCCCGCAGGACTGGAGAAACTGGCGAAGCAGTTTAAGCAACAATGCGGAACCGGCGGGACGGTTAAAAACGGCGTTATCGAAATTCAGGGCGACCACCGCGATCTGCTCGTCACAGAGCTGCAAAATCTCGGCTACACCGTCAAACGCTCTGGCGGATAATCGTTAGGCTGTACGCATGGTCACTTCTACCAAATGGTAGCCGAACTGCGTTTTGACCGGCCCCTGTACCTTACCGATTTCCGCGCTGAAAACCACTTGATCAAACTCACGAACCATCTGACCGGGCGAAAACGTGCCGAGCGCTCCGCCATCACGTCCGGAAGGACACTGTGAATGCTGTTTTGCCAGAGCGGCAAAATCCGCGCCGTTTTCGATCTGCTGTTTGAGTTTATTGCACTCTGCTTCGGTGCTCACGAGAATATGTCTTGCTGCAGCCTTTGCCATAATCGACTCCTCTAGGTTTAAGTGAAAAGTCATAAAATGCCCTGTTCGCAGAAGAAATCAACCCGCAACTCATCCTGCGGCAAATGTTTTCGTGCTTGATGGGAACGAGACAGGCTTCTAAGTTATCCGCACATCTCAAACGATAGGATGGTTATGGAAAAACAGCGGAAAGCAACGGTTAAGCGTAAGACCAACGAAACGGACATTGCGCTGACGATCAATCTCGACGGAACCGGAGCCTATTCCATCGAGACCGGCGTGCCGTTTTTCAACCACATGCTCGAACTGCTTTCCAAGCACTCGCTGATCGATATGGACATTAAAGCATCCGGCGACATCAAAGTGGACTATCACCATCTCATCGAAGATGTCGGCTTGGCACTTGGACAGGCGTTCAACGAAGCACTCGGCGATCGGCGCGGCGTCAACCGCTACGGATTCTGGCTGCTTCCGATGGACGACGCGCTCGCCAGCGCGGAAGTGTCGCTCGATCTCGGCGGACGGCCTTACCTCGTTTACAACATCACCAATCCGAAAAAACTGATCCGTGATTTTGACACCGATATTCTCGGCCATTTCTGGCGTTCGTTCTGCGACACCGCCAAACTGAATCTGCATATTGACCAGAAATACGGTGACGATCTGCATCACGCGCACGAAGCGGTCTTCAAAGCCGTCGCCCGCGCCCTGCGTATGGCCTGCACCGCCGACGAACGCGCGCTGGATGCCCTGCCCTCCAGCAAAGGCAAAATTTAGCCCGCCAACTGGCCGCAGGCGGCGGCGATGTCGTCACCAAGCGAATAGCGCAGTGTCACTTTAAATCCGGCGCGTTTCAGCGCATCGCCGAACGTTTTGCGCGCTTCCTCAGCAACCGGAGTAAACTGCGCACCGGGATGTGCGTTGAATTGAATCAGGTTGATATGGGCCTTCGTGCCGCGCAACAGATCAATCAACGCGGCAAGGTCTTCGGGTCCATCATTGATGCCTTTGAGCATCAGATACTCGACCATGAAGCTTCCAAACCTCGGGAAAACGGCTTTCAGTTTTTCCAAGGTTTGGATTTTTGCAATGGGCATGATCCGCTCGCGAACTTCCTGCCGCGCGCTGTGAAGGCTTAGTGCCAGTTGAATATTCGGAAAGCGATCCGTAAAACGCGCCATCGCATCCGGAATGCCGACGGTGGAGACCATCAGGTGGTTTTCGGACAGATTGAAGAAACGTTTATCGCGTAGCGTTTCCAGACATTGGAAAAGGTTCTCTTCATTGCGCAGCGGTTCGCCCATGCCCATGACAACCACATTGCGGAGCGTCCGTCCTTCTTCGCGTAGAAGCCGTTTGGCGAGCAAAACCTGATCGAGAATTTCGGCGGCAGTCAGGTTGCGGACGAAGCCAAGCTTTCCGGTGGCGCAGAAGGTGCAGTCGGCGGAGCAACCGACCTGCGACGAAATGCAAAGGCTCGTCCGGCCCGAGGCGATTCGTAAAATGACAGCCTCGATCCGCGCACCGTCCAAACATTGGAAAACCAGCTTGGTTGCGCCGTCGCGCTGTGAGTCTCGCCGTTCGATGATTTCCAAACTTTGAAAATTCAGTTTTCCGGTAAGTTCAGAAGCTTTCCCCAGACACTCCTCGAGAGGCAGCGCTTTCTTGAAAAAGGCATTACGAAAGAGCTTCAGCCGGTGCGGATCCCGGCAGAGCGTTTCCAATGTGCTGTCGTAAACGGAAGTCATACGGGCAAGAGGCTAGCGCAAAATCATTTTCCAGACATTGGAAAAACTGAAGAATCTTTTCCAAAATGTCTGGAGCCCCTCCTATCCAACTGCTATGAATACGGTCAGTGAGTCATTCAACAAGGAGCCTGATATGAAAAAAATGATCCTGATTCTGAGTGCACTGATCTTTTTGCATGCTGGATTTACTCTTGCGCAGGAACAAGTGTCTTCTGCTCCCACAGAGACTCACCCCGTTCAACTCGCCCTCTACCCTACGATGCAATTTGTCCCCTGTGATGAAGACATCACCGGCCTGCGCCTGAACATCGTAGGTCTGAACCGAAATGTGACCGGTCTGGATGTCGGCTTGGTTAACGAAACCGCTCAAACCTTCCGCGGTTTAGGGTTTGGCATTGCCAATCTCGTGTGGGGAAACGCAACAGGCGTCGAAGTCGGTTTTGTGAATTATGTTGAGGGGGATATGACCGGCTTTCAAGGAATCCCGTGGTTCACGTTCTGGAATGCCGCCAACATTGTTCGCGGCAAATCGGCCGGTGTTCAAGGCGGACTGTATAATCAGTCCGAAGAAATGAAGGGTCTTCAGGGCGGACTCGTTAATGTGGGATACGACACCGCCGGATGCCAGGTCGGGTTGTATAACTACGCCGAAGACATTGTTGGGGTTCAGATTGGTCTCGTTAACATAGCCCTTAACAGCGCCCATGGTGTTCAGGTCGGTCTCTACAATGGAACCCGAAAGTTCCGGGGCCTGCAGATCGGGGTAATCAACCAGACGCAGACACTCAAGGGCCTCCAGATCGGGCTGGTTAACATCGCCTCGGAAAAAGAGACTCTGCCCGTCATGGTAATCGCAAACTGGCAGTTCTAGGCACCGATTCCTCTGCCAACGAAAAAGGGCCCATTCGCGGGCCCTTTTTATTTTGAAAAACGAGCGCTTAAAGCAGGACGCCTTGAGGCGCTTCTTCGTCGTCACGCCACCAGCGTCCCGGTTTGACATCGATGTACTGCACCGTTTTGGTGGTGAGGCGGTTGCCTTTGGCTTTGGAGCCTTTTACGGCGAGGTCTCTGATTTTAAAGAACTGCTGATGAATGCGCTGGCCTTTGGCGGGACGATAACGCAGGTAAAGCTCTTCGGGACAGCCTTCCTGCCAGAAGATGATTTTCGAGCCTGCGGGCGCGATCTGGTAGTCGCGGTTCATGATGGTTCCGCCGAAGGTGAAACGCTTGATGTAGGTTTCGCGTCCGCTGACGTAGACGCAGGTCATTTCGCGGTCGCGGTCGAATATGGCTCTGTAGAGCAGATTGCCGTCGACGAAAAGTTTTTCGGGCGGCGACATCATCTGGTAACGGCCGTCGTCCCAGACGAAGATGAGCTTATCGAGAGAAGAACATTTGAGAACGGATTCACCTTTGACCGCCGAGCCGATGAACTGGGCCTCCATGTCGTGCTTGATGTCGAGTTCGCTGGCGGTGAGCTGACGGACCTCGATCTCTTTGAAGGTTTTGACCGCAGTGCGGCGCGGATAAGACTCTTTGTATTTTTTGATGAGGTCTTTGAGGTAGCGGGTGGCGTACGCCGTGAGACTCTTTAGATTCTTCTCCACTTCAGCCAGCTCGGTGAGGATTTTTTCAAGCTCCTCTTTGTTTTTGCTCATGTCAAAGAGCGAGATGCGTTTGATCTGGATAGCGAGAAGCATTTCGATGTCTTCATCAACTACCGGACGGCGCAACTGTTTCTTAAAGGGTTCCAAGCCGTCCATGACCGCCTTGTGAACAGCTTCGTAGGTTTTGCACTGTTCGATTTTCTTATAGATGCGGTTCTCGACGAAAATCTGCACGAGCGTTTTGGTGTGGAAGGCGTCGAGCAGTTTGTCTTTTTTAAAATTAAGTTCCGCTTCGAGTATGACAAGCAGCTGCTGTGTGTTGAGGTGCAGGATTTCATCCACCGTCATTTCAACAGGACGGTTTTTATAAATGACGACGATACGGCTGGAGATCGGGGTTTCGCAGGAGGTGAAAACATAGAGCGACTGTTTAACCTGTTCGGGGTCGGCACCCTGCGAAAGAACCAGCTCGATTTCAACGTTTTCGGCGGTGAAATCATTAATGGCGCGCACGGCCACCTTTTTCTTGCGCACGGCATCTTCGATCGACGAAGTGAGCGATTCGGTGGTCTGCCCATACGGCAGATCGGTGATAACGAGCCGGTTGCCGCCACGTTCTTCAATTTTTGCGCGGACTTTTACTTTTCCGTTGCCGTTATCGTATTCGGAAACATCCATGAGACCGCCGGTCTGAAAATCGGGCAGTACGGTGCACTTATGCGGCGTGCGTTTTTTCTCGTGGAGGATTTCAATCTGTTCTTCGAGCAGTTCGATGAAGTTGTAGGTGAGAATTTTGGTGGAAAGGCCGACCGCGATCCCTTCGGCGCCGAGCATAAGCAGCAGCGGCAGTTTGCAGGGCAGAACAACCGGCTCTTTGTTGCGGCCGTCGTAACTGGGGATGTAGCGGGTGAGATCCTTATTGAAGAGCTCTTCGCGCGCCAGATGCGTCAGACGGCACTCGATGTATCGCGAGGCGGCGGCGGGGTCGCCAGTGTAAATGTTGCCGAAGTTCCCCTGCCCTTCAATAAGATAACCGCCGCGGTTGGTCAGCGAAACGAGAGCGTCGTTGATCGAGGCGTCGCCGTGCGGATGATATTGCATGGTATGACCGACGACATTGGCGACTTTAATGAAGCGGCCGTCGTCTTTTTCAGAAATCGCGTGCATGATGCGGCGCTGAACCGGCTTGAGCCCATCCTCGACATTGGGGATGGCGCGATCGCAGATAACGTAGG